>NZ_VOSR01000929.1:0-547 GCF_007997345.1 Mitsuaria sp. TWR114 | reverse complement strand
GCCAGCGTCGCCGGCACCGACCACCGGCCGCGACGCGGCCCGCTCGATCGCCCCGCCATCTCAGGCCGCCTCCGGCAGCCGGAACAGCCGCCGCGTGTTGGCCGTGCATTGCGCCGCCAGGTCCTCGACCGGCACGCCGCGGACCTCGGCCACCAGCTTGGCCACATGCGGCACGTAGGCCGGCTGGTTGAGCTTGCCGCGGAACGCACCGGCGCCAGGTAGGGGCTGTCGGTCTCGATCAGCAGGCGGTCGGCGGGCACGATCTTCGCGACCTCGCGCAGATCGGCCGCGTTCTTGAAGGTCACGATCCCCGAGAACGAAATGTGGAAACCCAGGTCCAGCGCCGCCCTGGCGACGTCCATGGTCTCGGTGAAGCAGTGCACGACGCCGCCGGGCTGGCCGGCGTCCTCCTCGCGCATCAGCCGCAGCGTGTCCTCGGCGGCCGAGCGGGTGTGGATCACCAGCGGCTTGCCGGTCCGCTTGGCGGCGCGGATGTGGTTGCGGAAGCGCTCGCGCTGCCATTCCATCTGCTCGACGGTGCGGCCGT
>NZ_VOSR01000928.1:0-1864 GCF_007997345.1 Mitsuaria sp. TWR114 | reverse complement strand
CGATGCTGATGGCGCTGCGCGACGAGCACGGCGCGCCACTCGACGACACCGCCCTGCGCGACGAATGCATGACGACCTTCCTGGCCGGCCATGAGACCAGCGCCGCCGCGCTGACCTGGTGGGGCTGGTGCATGGCCGCCCACCCCGACGCCCAGCGGCGCGCGGCCGACGAGGTGGACGCGGTGCTCGGCGGTCGTGAGCCTGGGGCGGCGGACCTGACGCGGCTGCCCTGGCTGAGCCTGTGCATCAAGGAGACGCTGCGGCTGTTCCCGCCGGCGCCGGCGCTGTTCTCGCGCCGGACCACGCAGCCGCTGGACATCGCCGGCCTGCGGCTGCCGCGCGGGGCGATGCTGCGCCTGACACCCGGCCTGATCCAGCGCGACCCGCGCTGGTTCGACGAGCCGGAATCCTTCCGCCCGGAGCGCTTCGATCCGGCGGCCGGCCATCGCGAGATCCCGCGCGGCGCCTGGATGCCCTTCGGCGCCGGGCCCCGGGTGTGCCTGGGCAGCCACTTCGCGCTGATGGAGATCACGCTGATCGCCGCGATGGTGCTGCAGCGGTATCGCCTCGCGTCCGTGCCCGGGGCGCCCGCGCCCGAGCCGGTGCTCAACATCACGCTGCGCCCGGCCACGCCCCTTCGCCTGCGGTTGCTGCCGCGCTGAATCTTTTATTCGTGGACGCCCGCCGGCCGGGGCCGTAGCGTGGCGGCCATGCCCTCGTCACGCCGCCCTGCCCGACCGCTCACCCGACCGCTCACCCAGCCGCACGCACGACCGCAGGCTCAACCGTTCCCCCAGTCACCCGCGCGGCGCCTCGCTCCGCACGCCGGGCGCCGCCGCCCCCGCGCGCCCCGCATCGATGGCGGCATCGTCCTCGGCGACCGTCTCGGCCAACCGCACGAAGCTGCCGTCGGACAGCTGGAAGCGCACCCATCGCATCCGGCTCCGGAGGATGGGCATGTCCTGCTCGGTGGCCGCGCCGGTCTCGAACTCCACCGCGCCGGGCGCCGGCTCGTACCAGCCCAGCGCGTCCAGCCGGGCTTCCTGCGCCACGATCTCGGGCGTGGCGTAGCACCACAACGCGCGGCCGATCAGTTCGGCGCGCGGCAGTCGGCAGTGCCGCTCCCGCGCGCGGGACATCGCCAGCAGCCGGTGGCTCAGGTCGCAGATCAGGTGCACCGGCACCGGCGCGCGTTCGACGAGGCGGCCGAGCTCGAAGTCGGCCGCGCTGTCCAGCCGCGCGGCCATCAACCGGCGCAGCGCCTGCTGCTCCTCCAGCGACGGCGCCGCCAGGCCCGATTCCCAGCGCGACACGGTCGTCTGCGAGACGCGCATCTCGGCCGCGACCGCGCCTTGCTTCATTCGGCGCAGCGAACGCCACAGCCGCAGGCTGCGGCCGAGCTGACGAGCATCGCAAGACAACAGCGGCGATTCATTCATGGCACAGGCACCGGAAAGTCATTGAGCCGTGGCGAGGCGGTCACGTCCAGCGCGCGCACCCCGTCGCCATCGAGGGAAACGGAGGTCGACACGCCTCGCGTCGACCGGATCGGCACGGGAGGGCCGAAGTGAGGATTCTGCTGTACTACCTCTGCGGCGTGTTCGCCGCGGCCCAGCTGGGCAAGCTGGCGGCGCTCTCGCCGCCGATCGCGCGCGAGCTCCAGCTCGGGCTGGCGGCCATGGCCGCGCTGACCTCGCTGCTGGAGGTCTGCGGCGCGACGCTGGGCGGCGTCGCCGGACGCTGGCTGCCGCGTGTCGGGCTCCGATCCAGCCTGTCCGTGGCGGTGCTCGCGCTCGCCATCGGCGCGGCGGCCAGCGCCTTCGCGCAGGACCTCGTGACGCTGGCGCTGGCGAGGCTGGTCGAG
>NZ_VOSR01000927.1:0-13842 GCF_007997345.1 Mitsuaria sp. TWR114 | reverse complement strand
CCCCGCCGGTGCCGGTGCCGACGCCGCCGCAGGCGACGCCGGATCCGCGCTCGATGTTCATGGGCTTTGTCTACAACTTCCGCGCGCTGCCGGAGGAGAAGATGTCGCCGCGTCGCGCCGACGGCCGGCTGGGTCACTTCACCGAGACCTTCACCGACCTGAGCGACGACCTCAAGGCCAACCCGCGCGTGCACTACATCAACCGCTGGCGCCTGGAGAAGAAGGACCCGGCGGCCGCGCTGTCCGAGCCGGTGGAGCCGATCACCTACTGGATGGACAAGAACATCCCGCCGAAGTACCGCGCGGCGGTCGAGGCCGGCATCCTGGAATGGAACAAGGCCTTCGAGAAGATCGGCTTCAAGGACGCGGTCGTGGCCAAGCAGCAGCCCGATGACGCGGACTGGGACAACATGGACGCCTCGCATGCGTCGATCCGCTGGTTCGTCGGCTCGGACGTGGGCTTCGCCATCGGGCCGAGCCATGTCGATCCGCGCACCGGCGAGATCCTGGACGCCGACATCGGCATGAGCGACGTCTTCGCCCGTGGCGGCCGGGCCTTCATCAGCGAGGACGCGCCGCGCGGCCTGGCCGGTGCGCCGGTGTCGACGCTGGCCGAGGAAGCGCAGGCGCTGGCCGCGCTGAACCACGGCTGGCGCGAAGGCCGCAACGCGACCTACTGCACCTACGCGCACGACGCCGCGGCCGAGATGGACTTCGCGCTGGACGTGCTGGAAGCGCGCGGCGACATCGCGCCCGACAGCCCCGAGGCCGACGCCTTCATCCAGGCGCGGATCAAGGACGTGATCATGCATGAGGTGGGTCACACGCTCGGCCTGAAGCACAACTTCAAGGCCTCGACGCAGGTGACGCAGGCGCAGCTCAAGGACAAGGCCTGGACCGATGCGCACGGGCTGTCGGCCTCGGTCATGGACTACAACGCCTACAACATCCCGCTGCAGGGCGAGGCGCCCACCACGTACAACAACACGACGCTGGGCGCCTACGACTACTGGGCGATCGAGTACGCCTACAAGCAGGTGCCCAAGGAGCAGGAGGAGAGCGAGCTCAAGCGCATCGCCTCGCAGAACACGCAGCCTGGCCACGCCTACGCGGACGACACCGATGCCGGCGGCTTCGGCCCGTTCGACGGCATGGATCCGACGATCAACCGCTTCGACCTCGGCGACGACCCGATGGCCTACTTCCGCAAGCGGCTGAAGCTGACGCAGGAGCTGTGGGCCCGGGTGCAGAACCGCACGCCGGAGGCGACCGATGATCCGCTGCGCCAGCGCCGTCAGCTGGCCAACGGCTTCAGCCAGCTGGCGCGCGCGTCGGACCTGGTGGGCAAGTACGTGGGCGGCATGTACACGCACCGCGACGTGCCGGGGGCTTCGGTCGCGGCGATGCGTCCGGTCGATCCGGCCAAGCAGCGCGAGGCGCTGCGCTTCCTGGCGCAGGGCATCTTCAGCGCCGACAGCTTCCGCTTCAAGCCGGAGTTCCTGACCTCGATCACGACGGACTACGTCGAGTTCAACCGGGCGGGCTTCGTCAACATCCCGGCGGCGGTGGCGCGCGTGCAGCTGGGTTCGCTGGACCGCCTGCTGCAGGCGCAGACGGCGATCCGCCTGATGGAGCTGCCGGCCTACGTGCCGGTGTCGCAGCGCAAGGGGCTGATCTCGATCGGCGAGGTCTACGGCACGTTGCAGTCCTCGATCTGGAGCGAGCTCAAGACCGGCGGCGACATCGACCCGCTGCGCCGCAACCTGCAGCGCGAGTACCTGCGCCGCATCCAGGCCAACCTGACGAAGAGCGGCGCGGCCTCGGGCCAGTTCGCCGATGCCTACGCGGTGCTGCGCCTGCACGCGGTGCAGCTGCAGAGCGAGCTGCGCGCGGCGCAGGGCAAGGGCTCGCTGGAGACCCGCGCCCACCTGGCCGAGAGCCTGGACTTCCTCAGCACGGTGCTGAAGGCGACGATGGTGCGCACCTGAGCGCCGGCGCGGTCTATCGACCGCGCCTGTCCATCAGCGCGGAGGCCGGCGAAAGCCGGCCTTTTTCATTCTTCCTCACCGGCAGGTGGGCGATTCAATCTCGTAGCCCAGCGACAGGTAGAGATGCGTTCGCAATCGGCCTTGCTCGGTTTCCATGAGATGCACGCCCTCGGCGCTCGTGCACAAGCTGGCAGCGCGCGTGGCGCCGCGGCTGTCGGTCAGCTCGAACCGTCCCGCGCGCGATTGCGGGCGGATGTCCGAGCCGACTGCGGCCATCCCGATGAAGGGCATGTCGGCCCATGCCGAGGGGACCTTGGCCTTGTAGACGCGGGGCGCGGTCGCGAAAAGCTCGTCCGAAGCGAGCACCTCGGCCGAATCGACCGCCACGAGCTCCGCTGCGCGCAAGCGGTGGCAGCAGCGTGGACGTTGATCCGCACCGGGGTACTCCAATGCGACGGTCGCGCCCGGAGCGATCGGTGAGGCCGCGACCAGCAGCGCCTCGCCAGATCCGTCCAGCTTGACGATCGCGAAGTCCGCCCCCGCGGTCGCGGCACATGCCGATGCGCTCAGGGAGAGGGCGAGGGTGAGGGCGAGCGCGGAGATGTCAGCGGTCATCGACATCGAGGGGCTCGGTTTGGTCGGCCCTGGCCGTGAAGCCCGGTCAATGATCCCCGACCGGATACCGCCGCTCCGCCGCGACGATGTCCCAGACCGCGATGAACATCGCCGCGATCAGCGGGCCGATGACGAAGCCGTTGATGCCGAACACCGCCATGCCGCCCAGCGTCGACAGCAGCACGACGTAGTCCGGCATCTTCGTGTCCTTGCCCACCAGCAGCGGCCGCAGCAGGTTGTCCACCAGGCCGATCACGATGGTGCCGAACAGCAGCAGGCCGACCCCCGACGCGATGTGGCCGGTCGCCAGCAGGTAGATCGCCACCGGCGCCCACACCAGCGCCGCCCCCACCGCCGGCAGCAGCGACAGGAAGGCCATCAGCACCGCCCAGAGCACCGGCGCGTGGATGCCCAGCGCCCAGAACGCGAAACCGCCCAGCGCGCCCTGCAGCGCCGCGACCGCGATGTTGCCCTTGACCGTCGCGCGGATCACCGTCCGGAACTTCTCGCCGAGCTGGCGCTTGTAGGAGTCCTGCAGCGGCAGCGCGTCGCGGATGCGCGCCGACAGCTGCTCGCCGTCGCGCAGCAGGAAATAGAGCAGGTAGAGCATCACGAAGAAGCTCACCAGGAAGTCGAAGGTGTCCTGGCCGAAACCCAGCGCCTTGGTCGCCATGAACTGGCTGCCCTGGTTCAGCGCGCTGCCCAGCTTCTCCTGCAGGTTGGCCAGGTCGTGCAGCCCCAGCCGTTCCAGCACGTCCAGCAGCCACGACGGCAGCGCCGCGTAGATCTGCGCCACGTAGGTGTTGAAGTTGAACTGGCCCGACTTGACCATCTCGAAGACCACCGCCGCCTCGCGCACCAGCGCGCCCATCACGTAGGTCAGCGGCAGCACCACCAGCAGCAGGATCACCAGGATGGTCAGCCCCGAGGACAGCCCCGGCCGGCGCGTCTTGCGCAGCAACCTGCGATAGAGCGGCTGGAACACGATGGCCAGCGCCACCCCCCACAGCAGCGCGCTCAGCATCGGCCACAGGATCCAGCCGAACGCCACCGTCACCAGCGCCAGCAGGCACAGGAAGGATCGGTTCTGCAGCGCGGGCACCAGCTTGCCAGGACCACTCATCGTGTCGTCGCTCCTCGCGTGAATTGAGGTCAATCGGGACTGTCGGTCGATCGGGATCCGCTCCGGACCCCGGGATCGGCGGCGGGTCGAACCGTTGTCGATCGCTCGCCAGGGCGCGCGTCGCCGCGCGCGGCGCAGGATCGCCGGTTTACTTCAGCGCGTCCAGCAGCTTTTCGTGGATGCTCCCGAAGCCGCCGTTGCTCATGCACAGCACATGGTCGCCGGGCCGCGCCGCGCGCCGGACCATCGCCACCAGTTCCTCGACGTCCGCGCCCACCAGGCCCTGCTCGCCCAGCGGCGCCAGCGCCTCGCGCGCGTCCCAGCTCAGGCCGTCCTGGTTGCAGAAGCTCAGGTCCGCTTCCTCCAGCGCCCAGGGCAGCTGCGCCTTCATCGTGCCCAGCTTCATCGTGTTGGAGCGCGGCTCGAAGACCGCCAGGATGCGCTCCTGCGGTGCGATGCGCCGGCGCAGGCCGTCAATGGTGGTGTGGATCGCCGTCGGATGGTGCGCGAAGTCGTCGTAGACCTTCACCCCGCCGGCTTCGCCGCGCAGCTCCAGCCGGCGCCGCACGTTCCTGAAACCGCCCAGCGCCTCGGCGGCCCGCTCGGGATCGACGCCGACATGCTCCGCCGCGGCGATCGCCGCCAGGGCGTTGAGCTGGTTGTGCTCGCCCAGCAGCTCCCAGGTGACGTGGCCCACCTTCAGGCTGCTGCGCAGCACGTCGAAGGACTGCGGCTCGCCGCGGGCGCGCAGCGCGCCGGGTTCCTCCTTGCGCGCGCCGAAGCGCTGGACCTCGCTCCAGCAGCCGCGCGACAGCACCCGCTGCAGCGCGTCCTCGCGCGCGTTCACCACCAGCCGGCCCGACGGCGGCACCGTGCGCACCAGGTGGTGGAACTGGGTCTCGATGGCGGCCAGGTCCGGGAAGATGTCCGCGTGGTCGTGCTCGAGGTTGTTCAGGATCGCCGTGCGCGGCCGGTAGTGGACGAACTTGCTGCGCTTGTCGAAGAAGGCGGTGTCGTATTCGTCGGCCTCGATGACGAAGTATTTCCCGCCCCCCAGGCGAGCTGACACGCCGAAATTCTGCGGCACGCCGCCGATCAGGAAGCCGGGCGCCAGGCCCGCGGATTCCAGGATCCAGGCCAGCATCGAGGTCGTGGACGTCTTGCCGTGCGTCCCGGCCACCGCCATCACATGCTTGCCTTGCAGCACGTGCTCGGCCAGCCACTGCGGACCGCTGGTGTAGGGCAGCCCGGCATCGAGGATGGCCTCCATCAGCGGGAAGCGCCCCTCGGAGGAGCGCGTCACCACGTTGCCGATGACGAACAGGTCCGGCTTGAGCGCCAGTTGCTCCGCGCCGAAGCCCTGGATCAGCTCGATGCCCAAGGCTTCCAGCTGCGTCGACATCGGCGGATAGACATTGGCGTCGCAGCCGGTCACCGTATGGCCCGCCTCGCGCGCGAGCGCCGCCAGGCCGCCCATGAAGGTGCCGCAGATGCCCAGGATGTGGATATGCATGTCTGTCTCTCAGCTGCTGTACCAACCGGTAAGCAAGCGTAATGCCTGTCGCGGATTGAAAAGAGTGCGACAAACCGGGCCCGGGAATTGCCACGCCGGCCTCACCGGGGCATCGCCGCCCTTCAACGCAGTGAGCGGCGGGCGGCCTCCAGCGTCGCATCGATGTCCGCGTCGGTGTGCGCGGCGGACACGAAACCGGCTTCGTACAGCGCCGGCGCCAGATACACGCCGGCGTCCAGCATCGCGTGGAAGAAGCGGTTGAAGCGCTCCTTGTCCGTCGTCATCACGGTCGTGTAGTTCTGCGGCAGCTCCCCGAGCAGGAAGAAGCCGAACATGCCGCCTTCGCTGTCGGCGCTGAAGGGCACGCCGTTCTCGGCCGCCACCGCCTTCAGGCCGTCCACCAGCCGGCGCGTGCGCGTCGACAGGGCCTCGAAGAAACCGGGCTTCTTGATCTCGCGGAGCGTCGCCAGGCCGCAGGCCGTGGCCACCGGGTTGCCCGACAGCGTGCCCGCCTGGTACACGCCGCCCAGCGGGGCCAGGTGTCGCATGATCTCGCGGCTCGCGCCGAAGGCCGCCAGCGGCATGCCGCCGCCGATCACCTTGCCGAACACGCTGATGTCGGGCACGAAGCCGGGGATCAGGTCGGCATAGACGCCCTGCGCGCTGCGCAGCCCGACGCGGAAGCCGGTCATCACCTCGTCCAGCACCAGCAGGGCGCCGTGCTGGCGGCACAGCTCGCGCATCCGGGTCATGAAGGGCACGCTGGCGCGCACGAAATTCATGTTGCCGGCGATCGGCTCGACGATCACGCAGGCCAGCTCCGCGCCGTGCAGCGCGAACGCTTCCTCGAGTTGCGCGACGTTGTTGTATTCCAGCACGATGGTGTGCTGCGCCGTGGCCTCGGGCACGCCGGCCGAGGTCGGATGGCCGAAGGTCGCCAGGCCGGAGCCCGCCTTCACCAGCAGCGCGTCGGTGTGGCCGTGGTAGCAACCCTCGAACTTGATGAACTTGCTGCGCTGCGTCGCGCCGCGCGCCAGTCGGATGGCGCTCATCGTTGCCTCGGTGCCCGAGCTCACCAGCCGGATCTGCTCGCAGCTGGGCACCAGCGCCAGGATCTCCTCGGCCAGCTCGACCTCGCGCTCGGTCGGCGCGCCGAAGGAGAAGCCCTCCAGCACGGCCTTCTGGACCGCCTCGACGACCGCTGGATGGCCATGGCCCAGGATCATCGGGCCCCAGGAGCCGATGTAGTCGATGTAACGCCTGCCATCGGCGTCCACGATGTGGGCGCCTTTGCCGCGGGTGATGAAGCGCGGCGTGCCGCCGACCGCGCGGAAGGCGCGCACCGGCGAGTTCACCCCGCCGGGAATGACGCGCTGGGCGCGGGCGAACAGGGTCTCGTTCTGGCTCATATCGGAATTCCGGTACTGCTGAGGCGCATCAATGCAGGAAAAGACGGAGGGCGCCGCGCGGGCGCCCTCGGGGGACTCAATGGATCCGGCGGGGGCCGCGGCTGGGCGGCTCGTCGATCGTCATCTCGTCGGTGGCGGGCACGGTCTCGGCGCCTTCCTCGCCCTCCTCGCCGGGTGGCAGCGCCCAGAAGAAGCGGTCGGGCACCACGTTGCCCATGCCGGGGCGGAAGCCCGCCTCCAGCGACTGGTCGAGGAAGGCGAGCGCCTCGCCCACCGCGTCGTGCGGCTCCGAGCCGACCGACAGCAGGGCGGCCAGCGCGGCCGACAGCGTGTCTCCGGCGCCGACGAAGCTGGCCTCGAAACGCTCGAATTTCTCGCCGGTGATCGCGCCCTGGGAATTCGCCAGGACGTTGTCGATGTACTGGTTGGGCAGCTGGATGCCGGTCACCAGCACATGCGCGGCGCCGTGCTGCTGCGCCGCGACCGCCAGCTCGCGCGGCGAGGCCGGGCGGTCCGCGTCCCAGTCCGGCAACAGGCAGTCGATCAGCGTCTTCTGGTTGCCCACCAGCACCAGCGTCTGCGGCAGCACCAGCTCGCGGAACGCGTCCAGGTAGCTCTGCTGCTGCTCCTCGTCGAGCCAGGAGATGCTCGGCAGATAGGCCACCAGGGGCACGTCGGGGTAGTCGGAGAGGACCTCGGCGACCGAGGAGACGCCCTCGGCGCTGCCCAGGAAGCCGACCTTCCAGGCGGCGACCGGCACGTCCTCGAGGATCGAGCGGGCCTGCTCGACGATGCAGTCGCCGTCCAGCGTCTGGTGGTCGAAGACCTCGGCCGTGTCGCGCATCACGATGGCGGTCACCACCGGCAGCGCATGCGCGCCCATGGCGGCGATCGTCGCCACGTCGCCGGCGCTGCCGCCCGCGCCGCTGGGGTCCGACGCATTGAAGCTCATCACGCAGGCCGGCGGCGGCGAGTCCTGGTCATCGATCGCGGCGGCGTCCTGGGGGTCTGGTTGGTGCGGGTCTGGGCGGCTCATGGATGGTTGGCGCGAAGCCGTGAACTGATGCGCATAACGTGAAGAAGGACCGCTATCGACTGTTGTTTCATCGGTACTTCCGCCCCCCGGGTCAGCCCGGGGGCGTGGCTACAATCTTTCGATCATTGTAGTGATGCAAAGTCAACCCATCGTGAGCGAAGCAAGGACCTGGATGTGCCTGATCTGCGGCTGGATCTACGACGAGGCCGCGGGCGACCCTGAGCACGGCATCGCCGCCGGCACGCGCTGGGAGGATGTCGACATGAACTGGACCTGTCCCGAATGCGGTGCCCGCAAGGAGGACTTCGAAATGGTCCAGATCTGACCCGCGCATCGCCCTTCGATGAAGCCATCCGGTCGCGCCTGTCGCGCGCCTGAAATTTCCCTGACAACCATCGTCTGAACAATACGGAGAAGAGCTTGGATTCCAGCGCAAGCCCCCGCACGGCGACCAAGGTGCTGGTCATCGACGACAGCAACACGATCCGCCGCAGCGCCGAGATCTTCCTGAAACAGGGCGGGCACGAAGTCGTGCTGGCCGAGGACGGCTTCGATGCGCTGGCCAAGCTGAGCGATTACCAGCCCGACCTCGTGTTCTGCGACATCCTGATGCCGCGCCTGGATGGCTACCAGACCTGCGCCATCATCAAGCGCAATCCGCAGTTCGCGTCGGTGCCGGTGATCATGCTGTCGTCCAAGGACGGCCTGTTCGACAAGGCGCGAGGCCGCATGGTGGGCTCGCAGGACTACCTGACGAAGCCCTTCACGAAGGACCAGCTGCTGCAGGCGGTGCAACAGCACTGCCGGGCGGGCTGACCGGCCGGACGGCGCCCCCGCATTCCACGACCCATTCCACCGACATCCAACGACGCTCACCCCAGGCTCGACCGACGCACTGCCCGACGCGAATCGACGCGAGCCGAGAGAGAGGGAGATCCCATGCCCATCCACAAGATCCTGCTGGTCGACGATTCGAAGACCGAACTGCACGCGCTGAGCGACCTGCTGACCAAGCGCGGCTTCACCGTCCGCACCGCCGAGAACGGCGAGGAGGCGATGAAGCGCCTGGCCGAGGAAAAGCCCGACCTGATCCTCATGGACGTGGTGATGCCCGGCCAGAACGGTTTCCAGCTGACCCGCGCCATCACCCGCGACGAGCGCTACGCCGACGTGCCGGTGATCATGTGCACCAGCAAGAACCAGGAGACCGACAAGGTCTGGGGCATGCGCCAGGGCGCGCGTGACTACGTCGTCAAGCCGGTCAAGGCGGACGAGCTGCTGGCCAAGATCAAGGCGCTGGGCTGACACCATGGCCAACAAGCAAGCGCTGCGCGAACTTCAACAACGGCTGGCGCAGCGCATGCAGGCGGCGCGCGAGGCGCCCCAGGCCGCGAACTGGCTGGCGGTCGAGTGCGCCGGCCTGGGCCTGCTGCTTCCGCTCAAGCAATCCGGCGAAATTTTCACGCCAGTCCCACTTCAGGCGGTGCCGTACACGCAGCCTTGGATGCTGGGTGTGGCCAACTTGCGCGGCGGGCTGCACACGGTGGTGGACCTGGCGGCCTTCCTGGGTCTGCGCGGTCCGATCCCGATGACGTCGGCCCACCGGCTGGTGTCGATCAATCCCGACCTGGGCATCAACTGCGCGCTGCTGGTGGACCAGCTGCTGGGGCTGCGCGGCGACGAACAACTGCAGGCCGAGCCCGATGCGCCCGGCCATCCCGATTTCGCTCCTGCCCGCATGCGCGACGGGCAGGGCCGGCGCTGGCAAGTGCTGGACCTGGATGCGCTGACGCAGCATCCGCAATTCCTGCGCATTGTTTTGAACTGATAGCCAGACGACGGTCCCGTCACAGGCGCCGATTCGACGAACGAGATCAAACGAGGGTGAGATGAGCTTCCTGGACAAGATCAAGAACAAGGGCAAGAACGAGGGCAACGACGACTTCGACGACGGTCCGCGGACCGACGCGTCGGGCTCGTCGGCGCCGGAGGACACGACGGACTTCCAGCCTTCGATCATCACCGCGGCGCAGCCCACGCCGGAGTTCCAGGACACGTCCGCGGGCTACCAGCCCTCGGCGTCCGCCCCGGAAAGCCCGACCCCGATGCCGGAGGTCCTGAAGCAGCCCGAGCAGCGCCGCACCGGCCTGCTGACGGCGCTGACGGCCGCGGGCGTGCTCTTCACCGCCGGCACCGTCTCGATGGCGCTGATCAACGGCAACCGCTCGGCGGCGCAGGTGCGCGGCGCCGGTCAGGCCGCGACGCAGTCGCAGCGTCTGGCCAAGGCGGTCTCGACCGCGCTGCTGGGCAACAAGAACGCCTTCCCTGAAATGAAGGAAGCGGCCGACATCCTGACCAGCGTGACCACCTCGCTGCGCGACGGCAGCGGCGAACTGGCCAAGGCGCCGGGTTCGGTCGATGCGCTGCTCGAGAAGATCAGCCCGATGGTGGCGCGCGCCGACAAGAACACCAAGGTGATGCTGGCCCAGGAAAAGGTGCTGACGCAGGTGGGCGCCGCGCTGCGCGCGATCAACCGCCAGTCGTCTGACCTGCTGGAAAGCGCCGAGGCGGTGGCCTCGCTGTCGCTGCAGAGCTCGGCCCCGACCGGTGAAGTCGCCGCGGTCGGCCAGCTGGTGATGCTGACGCAGCGGATCGGCAAGTCCGCCAACGAATTCCTGACGCAGGAAGGCGTGAGCCCCGAGGCCGTGTTCCTGCTGGGCAAGGACCTGAACGCGTTCCGCGAGATCGCCCAGGCGCTGCTCAACGGCAACCCCGAACTGCGCCTGAACGGCGCCAAGGACCCGCAGGTGCGTGAGCGCCTGAAGGTGCTGCTGACCCAGTACGACCAGACCCGCTCGCAGGCGACGGCCATCCTGTCCAACCTGCAGGGCCTGGTGTCCGCGCGGGAAGCGCAGACGGCCATCCTCAATGACTCGGAAGTGCTGCGCAAAGACCTGGACGACCTGGGCCAGGGCCTGGAGTCCGCCGGCGGCATGAACCCGCTGCTGCTGCTGGCCATGGCGGCCTCGCTGGCGATGCTGGTGATCGGCGCGGTCGGTTTCCTGCGGCTGTACGTGTCCGACCAGGCGCGCCGAGCGCAGATGGCGGAAGAACAGCGCCGCGAGGCCGAGGCGCAGGAGCAGGAAGCCAAGCGCGTCAACGACGCCAACCAGGCCGCCATTCTGCGACTGATGAACGAACTGCAGACCGTCGCTGAAGGCGACCTGACGCACCAGGCGACGGTGACGGAGGACATCACGGGCGCGATCGCCGACTCGGTGAACTACACCGTGGAAGAACTGCGCTCGCTGGTGCACCAGGTGCAGACGACGGCGGTCCGGGTGACGGACACGACGGCGCAGGTCGACCAGACCTCGACCGAGCTGCTGGCCGCGTCGACCGAACAGCTGCACGAGATCCGCGCCACCGGCGAGGCGGTGCTGCAGATGGCGCACCGGATCAACGACGTGTCCGCGCAGGCGCAACAGACCGCCGACGTGGCCCGCCAGTCCCGGGAAGCCGCCGAGCAGGGTCTGCAGGCGATGCAGAACAACATCGGCGGTATGAACCAGATCCGCGACCAGATCCAGGAAACCTCCAAGCGCATCAAGCGGCTGGGCGAGTCCTCGCAGGAAATCGGCGAGATCACCGAGCTGATCTCGGACATTACCGAACAGACCAACGTGCTGGCGCTGAACGCGGCCATCCAGGCGGCGTCCGCCGGTGAAGCCGGTCGCGGCTTCTCGGTGGTGGCGGAAGAAGTGCAGCGGCTGGCGGAACGCTCCGCCGACGCGACGCGCCGGATCGCGGCGCTGGTCAAGACCATTCAGACCGACACCCACGACGCCGTGGCCGCCATGGAGCGCTCCACGCTGGGGGTGGTCGAGGGCACGAAGCTGTCCGACGCGGCCGGCCGCGCGCTGGAAGACATCGACTCGGTGTCGCGTCGCCTGGACGAACTGATCGGCCAGATCTCGACGGTCGCGCAGAACGAAGCGCGCGCCGCCAACGAGGTCGGCGCCAACATCCAGCACATCTTCGCGGTGACCGAGCAGACCTCCGACGGTACGCGTTCGACCGCCCAGATGGTGCATGAGCTGTCGCGGTCGGCCGAGGCGCTGAAGCAGTCGGTGGCCCGGTTCAAGGTGACCTGACCGGCATCGGCCGACTGCCCCGCCCGGTAGAACAGGGATAGAGACCCGCACCGCGTCGACATAAAAGAGAGAACAAGAGCGAGCATGGACCTTACGCGCGAATCCGAGTTCCCCGCCGACCTGAGCCCCTTGGCCTGGGTCCAGGAGGAACTGCGCCGCACGCTGGAATCGGTGCACAAGGCCCTTCGCCGCGTGCTGCGCGATGCCGATGCGCGAGCGACGACCCTGGGCGGCGACGGCCAGCCCAGCCCGGCGCTGCAAGGCGCGGCCCAGCAGATGCACCAGGCCGCCGGCGTGCTGGCGGTGGTCAGCCTGCCGGCCGCCGCGCACCTGCTGCGCGCCGCCGAGGCGACGCTGTTCCGCCTGGCGGAGAACCCCGCCGGCGTGACCATCGCCGAGATCGAGGCGGTCGAGCGCGCGGACTTCGCGGTGCTCGCCTTCATCGCCAAGACGCTGGCCGGCGGTCAGCCGAGCTCGCTGGCGCTGTTCCCCGCCTACCAGACGCTGCAGGAACTCAACGGCGCGGGCCGCATCCACCCGGCCGACCTGTGGACCGAGGAATTCCGCTGGCGCGAACTGCCGCTGGACCGCAACGTCCGCGCGCTGAGCGCCGAGCAGATGCGCGCGCCCTTCGAGGCGCTGCTGCTCAAGCAGATGCGCGCCCCGGCGCCGGGCCAGGGCCAGCTGCTGAGCGACCTGTGCGCCGGCCTGGCGCTGACGCAGACGCAGCCGAACGCGCGCACGCTCTGGATGCTGGCCGCGGGCCAGTTCGAGGCCCAGTCGCGCGGGCTGCTGCCGGTGGACACGCTGGTCAAGCGCCTGGGCTCGCGCCTGCTGGCGCAGCTGCGCGCCGGCAGCGATGCCGCGCCGTCCGAGCGTCTGGCCAAGGACCTGCTGTTCTTCTGCGCCGCCGCCAAGCATGCCGAGCCGGGCAGCGCCCCGCGCCTGACCGCGGTCCAGCAGGCCTACGGCCTGATCGAGGCCGACCAGGTCGACTACCGCGACGACACGCTGGGCCGCATCGATCCGAACTGGGTCGCCGCCGCCAAGCGCCGCGTCGCCGCCGCGAAGGAATCCTGGGCCTCCGCCGCCGAGGGTGAGACCCATCGCCTGGGCGGCCTGGACGAGCAGTTCGCCCATGTCGCCGAATCGCTGCAGAAGCTGTTCCCCAGCGGCGAGGTGCTCGGCGACACGCTGCGCCGCGCCGTCGTCACGACGCTGCGTTCGGGCCGCGCGCCCGAGCCGGCGCTGGCGATGGAGATCGCCACGTCCATGCTCTACCTGGAAGCGGCCCTCGAGGACGAGGCCTTCGACCAGCCCGAGCAGG
Source organism: Mitsuaria sp. TWR114 (assembly GCF_007997345.1). NCBI lineage: Bacteria > Pseudomonadati > Pseudomonadota > Betaproteobacteria > Burkholderiales > Sphaerotilaceae > Roseateles > Mitsuaria sp. TWR114. Next base: position 677 of record NZ_VOSR01000927.1, on the reverse strand, counting down.
CCGAACGCGTCAAGAGCCTGGCCCGCCGCATCGAGTCGGTCGGCCACGGCGAAGCGCCGCTGGCGCTCGAGAGCTGGATGGAGGAGCTGTACCGCCGCGTCGCCGACCGGCAGACGCTCGGCTCCGTCGTCCATGAACTGCGCGCCAGCCTCTCCGAGGTCGAGCGCCAGTGCGACGAATACTTCCGCGACCCGTCCAAGCGCGACCTGCTGATCCCGGTGCCGGGCCAGCTGCAGGCGATGCGCGGCGTGTTCAGCGTGCTGGGCCTGTCGCAGGCCGCGCAGGCCACGCTGAAGATGCGCGACCAGGTCGACGAACTGGCCAACACCGAGGTCGATCCCTCGCTGCCCGGACCGCGCGCGCAATTCGACCGGCTCGCCCACAACCTGGGCGCGCTGGGCTTCCTGATCGACATGCTGAGCGTCCAGCCGCAGCTGGCCAAGCGCATGTTCCGCTTCGAGGACGACACCGGGCTGCTGCAGTCGCTGGTCGGCCGCGAGAGCGAGCAGCGCGCCCACGCGCAGGAACTGGCCGCCGCCGAAGCCGCGGCCCAGCCGCAGTTGATCGACCAGCTCCAGGCGACCGCCCAGGCGGTCGCGCAGGGCGATCGTTCGACCGAGGACCTGGCGCGCGACCTGGAACGCATCTCCCACGAAGCCCGCGCCGCCGACGACCTC
>NZ_VOSR01000926.1:0-689 GCF_007997345.1 Mitsuaria sp. TWR114 | reverse complement strand
GTCGTGCCGCTGGTGTAGATCAGGATCGCGGGATCCTCGGCCGCGTTGTCCCGCGCGGCGAAGCGGGCGTCCTCGGCTTGCAACGCGGCCATCCAGCCGGCTTCGCCGTCCTGCGGCTCGGACTCGCCGACCAGCAGACCTGGCGCAGCGCCGGGCATTGCACGCGCACCGCCCGCACCGCGTCCAGCGCCCCGCTTTCGACGATCGCGACGCTGGCCTCGCTGTCCTGCAGCCGGTAGGCCAGCGCATCGGGGCCGAAGAGCATGGACAGCGGCATCGCCACCGCGCCGAGCTGGTTGATCGCGATGTGCGCGACCGCCGTCTCGAAACGCTGCGGCAGCACCAGCGCCACGCGGTCGCCGGCCTGCACGCCGAGACGCCGCAGCGCGTTGGACAGCCGATTCGCCGCGCGCTGCAGTTGGCCGAAGGAGTACTGCGCGCGACAACCGCTGTCGCTGTCGAAGAGGATGGCCGGCGCGTCGGGCGTCTCGCGGGCCCAGCGGCCGCAGCAGAGTTCGGCGATGGACAGGCGCTCAGGCACCTGCCAGCGGAACGCGCCGTGGATCAGCGCGTAGGCGTCGGACATCGCGACTCTCCGGGACTGGAACAAGAGCGTGGATGCTAGCGAGCGAGCCGGCACGGGAGGTCATGGAAAGCCCGTAGCGCCAGGACGGTGCCGACCCGGGCGG
>NZ_VOSR01000925.1:0-1727 GCF_007997345.1 Mitsuaria sp. TWR114 | reverse complement strand
GGCGATCAGCAGGTCCAGCGCGCGCCGGAAGCCCTCGGCGTCGATCGCGTCGAAGCGGGCGGGCTCGGGGCTGTCGAGGTCGAAGACCGCGCGCAGCGCGCCGCCCGCGACCACCGGCAGCACCAGCTCCGAACGCGAGGCCGCGTCGCAGGCGATGTGGCCGGGGAAGGCGTGGACGTCCTCGACCAGCTGGATCTCGCGCGTGCGGGCGCAGGCGCCGCACACGCCGCGGCTGAACGGGATGCGCACGCAGGCGACCTTGCCCTGGAACGGGCCGAGCACCAGCTCCTGGTCGTTCTTCGGGTTCACGAGGTAGAAGCCGGCCCAGTTCAGCGTCGGCACGGCGTTGAAGACCAGCGCGGCGAACTGGGCGAGGTTGGCGATCGCGTCGCGCTCGCCATGCAGCAGCGCCTGCGTCTGCGCGACCAGGGTGTCGTAGGAGGCCCGCTTGGCCTCGGGGCTGGCCATGTCCAGCAGCGGGGTGGGTTCGAAGCTCATGGGGCGGGATTGTGGCGGGAGTCGCCGATCCTGCTCCCGCGCCGGGGCGATCCCCGGCTTCACCCGGGGGCACCCCGGGGTCGCCCCGCGCTCACCCCCAGAGGGCGGGCTTGTTCACCATCAGGTAGAAGACCACCAGCACCGCGAGGAAGGCCGGGTAGCCCAGGCCCTCCCACCAGCGGGCGTAGCGCCAGTAGAGCGCCGGCAGCGGCTGGCCGCTGGCCAGCGCGGCGTCCGCCATCTTCGAGAGCTGGATCTGCAGCCACACCACCGGCAGCCAGCAGGCGCCCGCCAGCAGGTACAGCCCGATCGACAGCGCCAGCCAGGGCGTGTCCAGCGTCCAGCCCGCCTGCATCGCCAGCCACACGCCGGTGAGCGGCTGCACGATCACCGCCGGCGTGGTGAACCAGTAGTCCGCGCGCTTGACCAGCCGCGCCACCACCGCCTGCGCGGCGATGGAGCCGCTGCGGTTGGCGAAGAACAGGTAGAAGGCCGAGCCGAAGCCGGTGCCGGCCAGCAGCACGCTCGAGACGATGTGCAGCCACTTGATGACGAGATAGGTGTTCATGGTGTTTTCCCCCGAGGTCTTGTTGTTGGATTTCCAAGCCTGCCGCCGGACTGCGACAGGCCTCAGGCCGGCGCGTCCTCGTCGAGGATCAGCAGCAGGATCGCGATCGGCAGGTTCTTGGTCAGGCTGCCCAGCGGATCCAGCCACAGCGTGGGCAGGATCACCGTCGCCACGGCGGTCATCAGCAGCATCACGGCGCCGGCCAGCCGGTAGACCCAGCGGCGGTGCCAGCGCCACATCGCCAAGCCCTGGGACGACCGCGAGCTGCTCCTGGCGATCGACGACGCGCTGGCGCGCCGCCGGCTCGAACTCGAGAATCGCGCGCTGCTGCAGCTGACCAAGACCCAGAACGCCGAGCTGCAGTCGCTCAATGCCGACCTCTCGCAGCGGGTGCGCGCTCGCACGCAGGAGATCGAGCAGGTCAACGCGATGCTGGAGAAATCCTTCGAGCAGGTGAAGGAGAACTTCCTGCTCTCCATCCAGGTGTTCTCGGGCCTGCTGGAGCTGCGCGAGGGCGGGCTGGCGGGCTACTCGCGCCAGGTCGCCGACCTGGCGCGGCGCACGGCGCGCCGCATGGGCCTGGGACCGCGGGTGGAGGAAGACGTCCACAGCGCCGGCCTGCTGCACGAGATCGGCAAGATCGGCTTCCCCGACGCGCTGC
>NZ_VOSR01000924.1:0-1040 GCF_007997345.1 Mitsuaria sp. TWR114 | reverse complement strand
AGGCGCAGCAGCAGCTGCTCTCGTCCGGCGGTGACGCCGCCGGCAGCCAGGCCGCCGAATCGCTGCAGCAGTTCATCGAGGCTGCCGCGCCGGTCGCTCCGCCCGCGCCGGCGCCGAGCGCGCCGATCCCGCAGGCGGAGGCCGCCATCGACGAGGAGATGCTGGGCATCTTCCTGGAAGAGGCCGCCGAGGTTGTGACGACCGCCCGCGAGGCGCTGACCGCGCTCGCGCGCAGCGCCAGCGACAAGGAACAGCTGACGACGGTGCGTCGCGCTTTCCATACGCTCAAGGGCAGCTCGCGCATGGTCGGGCTGAACGAGTTCGGCGAAGCCGGCTGGGCCTTCGAACAGCTCTACAACCATCGCCTGTCGGAGCATCCGCAGGCCGATTCGGACCTGCTGCGCGCCAGCAACGAGGCGCTGGACGGCTTCCAGGCCTGGGCCACCGCGATCGGCGAAGGCCGGCCGCACGGCTATCACAGCGCGCCGTTCCGCGCCGTGGCCGACGCGCTGCGTCTGGAGAACCGCTACACCCCGCTGCAGCTGTCCGCCGCGGCGCCGGTCCTGGCGGTGCCCGAGTTGATCGAGGTGGCCGAGGTGGTGGAAGCCCCCGAGGTCATCGAGGTCGCCGAGCTGCCGGAAGTCGCCGAGGTCCCGGCCCCCGCGCCGGCGCCGGAGATCGATCTGGCCGGCCTGCAGGTGCTGCCGGAACTGTCGCTGGCGGACGAGGTGGCGACGCCCGCGCCCGCGACGCCGCCCGCGGCCGACGAACTGGCCGCGCTGGACCTGCTCGCCACGCTGGACGCGGAACATGCCGCGGCCGGCTCGGTGCTGCCGTCGCTGGACCTGCCCGCGCTGGACCTGCCGGGCCTGGACGTGCCGCCGCTGCCGGTGGCCGACCTGGACGTGGTGACCGCGACCGAACCGACGCCCGTCGCGATCGATGCGCTGTCGCCGGAATTCCCGGCCGACGTGCCTGAACTGACCCAGGCGGTGCCCGAGCTGGACGCCGCCATCGACCTGGACGCGCTGTCCGCCGTC
>NZ_VOSR01000923.1:0-1070 GCF_007997345.1 Mitsuaria sp. TWR114 | reverse complement strand
GCGGCCTACGGCGACGACAAGGCCGACCTGGCCGTGGGCCCGTCCTTCGTCGGGCTGTGGCGCTCGCGCTGCTGTCCGGTGGCCGAGGTAAGTACAAGAAGATTCCTGCTGGTTCGACGCCGGCCGTCGACCGATTTCGATCACCGGCGACAAGTGGAACAAGTACATCTTCCGGACCGGCCGCAACAGCTCGCAGGACGCCATCTCCAATGCGGTGGCGCTGGACCGGCCGGGCACCGTCATCGCGACGCTGGCCCAGGACTACGCCTTCGGCCGCGACGGCGTGAAGGCCTTCAAGGACGCGATCAAGAAGGCCAGGGTCGTCCATGAGGAATACCTGCCCACGACGACCACCGACTTCACCGCCGGCGCGCAGCGCCTGATCGACAAGCTCAAGGACCAGCCCGGTCGCAAGGTGATCTTCATCATCTGGGCCGCGCCGGGAACCCGTTCAAGATCGCCGACCTCGACCTCAAGCGCTATGGCATCGAGATCGCCACCGGCGGCAACATCCTGCCGGCGATGGCCGCCTACAAGTCGCTGCCCGGCATGGAGGGCGCGACCTACTACTACTTCGGCATCCCGAAGAACCCGGTCAACGAGTGGCTGGTGGCCAACCACTACAAGCGCTTCCAGTCGCCGCCCGACTTCTTCACCGCCGGCGGCATGAGCGCCGCGATCGCGGTGGTGGAGGCGCTCAAGAAGACCGGCGGCGACACGACGACGCAGAAGCTCATCAAGGCGATGGAGGGCATGAGCTTCGAGACGCCCAAGGGCCGCATGACCTTCCGCGCGGAAGACCACCAGGCGATGCAGTCGATGTACCACTTCAAGATCAAGGTCGACCCCGCCTTCGCCTGGGGCGTGCCCGAGCTGGTGCGCGAGATCAAGCCGGAGGAGATGGCCATCCCCATCCGCAACGCGCGTTGACCGGCGGTGGCCCGTCCCGCGGCCCTGCCCGTCCACCGATCCCCGGCGCATGAGCGCCGCTGCCGAATCGCCACCGCCCGCGACTGGCTCGCGATCTGGTCGCCAACCCGTGGCGACCGGTCGCGGCGCGGCCCGGCGAC
>NZ_VOSR01000922.1:0-631 GCF_007997345.1 Mitsuaria sp. TWR114 | reverse complement strand
GGCCGGCCGCTGCGCGAGGCGGTGCTCGAAGGCGCCGCCGGCCGCATGCGCCCGGTGCTGATGACGGCGGCGGTCGCGGCCTTCGGCTTGACGCCCGCGATGCTGGCCACGGGCCTGGGCAGCGACGTCCAAAGGCCGCTGGCCACGGTCGTCGTCGGTGGGCTGGTGACGGCGACGCTGCTCACGCTGCTGCTCCTGCCGGCCCTCTACCACGCGATCGAAGCGCGCGTGGAGCGCGCCGCCGCCCGGCGTGCCGCGCAGGCGCCGCTCGATCACGACCACGACCCCGCATCGGAACCCCTGGCATGAAGCGCCTCATCTTTCTCTCCCCTCGCCGCGAAGGCGCCGGCATCAGCGCCAAGACCACGGGCCAGCGACAGCGTTCGACCAGCCGCCGTGACACCCTGGTCCTGGCAGCCGCGCTCATGACCGGCTTCCCGATGACGTATGCGTCAACGCCGGACGCCGACACCAACGCCACCGGCGTGCCCTTCGCCGCCTACCTGGACGCCGTGGAGCGCTTCAGCAATACGATCGCCGCGCAGCGCGAGGCGGTGGCGGCCGCACGCGCGGGCGTGCCGATGGCGGGACTGCGGCCCGATCCGTCGCTGTCGCTCGGTGTCGGGCGGCG
>NZ_VOSR01000921.1:0-743 GCF_007997345.1 Mitsuaria sp. TWR114 | reverse complement strand
CGGCTTCTACGACAAGGCCAGCGACTTCGACCGCCTCGTCGACGAACTCGGCATGCTGGCCAACAGCGCCTGGATGGCGGAGTGAACGCGGCGCGCGGGTAGGCCCAGCGGAGGGATCCGGACTCGGCCACCTGGGGGATGACAGGGGGAGGCGGCACCCGCATCGTGGCGGCTTCGTCCGCGCCCGCGGACCGTCACGCCAGGGAGTCCCCGCTCATGAACCGACCGATCAGCCATGCCCACGGCGCGCCCGTGGTCGACAACCTCAACATCCAGACCGCCGGCCCGCGCGGCCCCGCGCTGCTGCAGGACGTCTGGCTGCTGGAGAAGCTCGCCCACTTCGACCGCGAGGTCATCCCCGAGCGCCGCATGCACGCCAAGGGCTCCGGCGCCTATGGCCGCTTCACCGTCACCCACGACGTCAGCCGCTACACGCGCGCCAGGCTGTTCTCGCGCATCGGCAAGACGACCGACGTCTTCCTGCGCTTCTCCACCGTCGCCGGCGAGCGCGGCGCCGCCGATGCCGAGCGCGACATCCGCGGCTTCGCCGTCAAGTTCTATACCGAGGAAGGCAACTGGGACCTAGTGGGCAACAACACGCCGGTGTTCTTCATGCGCGACCCGCTGCGCTTCCCCGACCTCAACCACGCCGTCAAGCGCGATCCCCGCAGCAACCTGCGCAGCGCGCAGAACAACTGGGACTTCTGGACGCTGCTGCCCGAGGCGCTGCACCAGGTCACCAT
>NZ_VOSR01000920.1:0-573 GCF_007997345.1 Mitsuaria sp. TWR114 | reverse complement strand
CACGCTGGTGGGCATCGCCAAGGAGATGGCGCTGTGGGACACGCCCTTCCTGGTCAACAACGTGCGCGAGGCCGACGCGCTGCTGGACGGCCCGGTCGGCGACAAGGTGCGCGGCAAGCTGGCCGACAAGGGCATGGTCGGCCTGGTGTACTGGGAGAACGGCTTCCGCAACCTGACCAACAGCAAGCGCGCGGTCAACCGGCTGGAGGACCTGGACGGCATCAAGCTGCGCGTGATGCAGAACAACGTCTTCCTGGACAGCTTCAAGCAACTGGGCGCCAACGCGGTGCCGCTGCCGTATTCGGAGCTGTTCTCGGCGCTGGAGACCAAGGCGGTCGACGGCCAGGAGAACCCGTACAACACCATCCTTTCGGCCAAGTTCTACGAGGTGCAGAAGTACCTGACGGTGACCAACCACGTCTACAGCCCGTGGATCGTGACCGTGTCGAAGAAGTTCTGGGACGGCCTGTCCAAGGACGAGCAGGCGGTGCTGCAGCAGGCGGCGATCAAGAGCCGCGACTTCGAGCGCAAGGACACCCGCGAGGAGGCCGCCAAGGCGCTGGCCGAGCTCAA
>NZ_VOSR01000092.1:2999-4793 GCF_007997345.1 Mitsuaria sp. TWR114 | reverse complement strand
GCGTGACGCGTCGCGCCTACGAAAGCCGGCAGGTCGACGTGCGTCTGTGGCAGATGCGCGATTACGCCGAGGACAACTACCGCCGTGTTGACGATCGCCCCTTCGGCGGTGGGCCCGGCATGGTGATGCTGGCCGCGCCGCTGGAGCGCGCGCTGGGCAGCATCGCCGGCGTGACCGAGATCACCTCGCGCTCCTCGCTGGGCTCGAGCAGCGTGACCCTGCAGTTCGACCTGAGCCGCGACATCAACGGCGCCGCGCGCGACGTGCAGGCGGCGATCAACGCCGCGCGCACGCTGCTGCCCTCGGGCCTGCCCAGCAATCCGACCTACCGCAAGGTCAACCCGGCCGACGCGCCGATCATGATCCTGGCGCTGACCTCGAAGACGCTGACGCGCGGCCAGATGTACGACACCGCCTCGACGGTGCTTGCGCAGCGGCTGGCCCAGGTGGACGGCGTCGGGCAGGTCAACGTCGGCGGCGGCGCGCTGCCGGCGGTGCGGGTGGAGCTCAACCCGGACAAGCTGGCGGCCAACGGCATCGCACTGGACCAGGTGCGCCAGGCCATCACCAACACCAACGCGAACCGGCCCAAAGGCGCGGTCGAACAAGGCGGCCGCTACTGGCAGGTCGGCGCCAACGACCAGGCCCGCACCGCCGCGGAGTACGCGCCGGTGGTGCTGTCCTACCGCGACGGCGCGGCGCTGCGGCTGCGCGACGTGGCCGAGGTCAGCGACTCGGTCCAGGACGTGCGCAACTACGGCGCGTCCAACGGCCAGCCGGCGATCCTGCTGTTCATCCAGAAGGAGCCGGGCGCCAACATCATCGAGACCGTCGCCCATGTGCGCGAGCTGCTGCCGCGCCTGCAGGCCTCGATCCCGCCCGCCATCGAGCTCAAGGTCATCAGCGACCGCACGCCGACGATCCGGGCCTCGCTGGACGAGGTGCAGCGCGCGATGGCGATCGCCGTCGGGCTGGTGATCCTGGTGGTGCTGCTGTTCCTGCGCAGCTGGCGCGCGACGCTGCTGCCGGCGGTGGCGGTGCCGGTCTCGCTGGCCGGCACCTTCGGCGTGATGTACCTGTGCGGCTACAGCCTGGACAACCTGTCGGCGATGGCGCTGACGGTGGCCACCGGCTTCGTCGTCGACGACGCGATCGTGGTGCTGGAGAACATCACCCGCTACATCGAGCAGGGCCTGACGCCGGTCGAGGCCGCGCTGCGCGCGCGCGGGCCGGGCGCGCCGGTCGGCCTGCTCGGCCTGGAGCCGCACACCCGGCGCCGCAACCGGATGAACGGCCGGCTCGCGGCGATGTCGGAGGGCGGGCTCGAGGTGGCCGTCGTGCAGAGCTTCGGCAACTGCCCGAAGTACATCCAGGCGCGCGACCCGCTGCGCTGGGACGACGTGCCGCCGGCGCTGGCGCAGCCGCTGGACGCGGCGCTCGATGCCGGCGCGCTGGCCTTGATCGAGGCCGCGGACACCCTCTTCATTGCCAGCGCCTCGGCGCCGGTGCCTGGCGACGGCCGTGCCGAAGGCGTGGACGTGTCGCACCGTGGCGGCCCGCCGGGCTTCGTCGCGGTGCAGCGGCGGCTGGATGGCGGCGTCGAGCTGCTGATCCCGGACTTCCCCGGCAACCGCTTCTTCATGACCCTGGGCAACCTGCTGCGCCATCCGCGCGCCGGGCTGCTGGTGCCGGATTACGCCGGCGGCGAGCTGCTCCACCTGGCGGCGGACGCGGAGCTCGTCTGGCGGGACGACGCGCGCGGGCTGCGCCTGCGGGTCACCGCCGGCCTGCGCC
>NZ_VOSR01000092.1:0-2989 GCF_007997345.1 Mitsuaria sp. TWR114 | reverse complement strand
AGTTCGAGCCGGCGCCCTAGCGGCGTCCGTGGCATCCGCGGCGGCGGCCGCAGCCCAGGCGCCGCGAGTGCCCGCGGCGCCCCTTTCGCGCGCCCTCGAATCGCAACCCGTGAAATCCTGGGGGCCGGTTCGTGCCTGCGTGCCGGGCGCGCTCCCGCATTTGCGCGACACTCGGCCGCAAACAACGTGCGAGTCAGGAGAGGGCATGGGGTCATGGGCCGATCGACGCTGAGCATCCAGACGCGGCTGGTGGCCGCGCTGAGCCTGAGCGCGACGGTGCTGGTGGGCTTGATCGGTCTGTACTGGGTCGACCGCCACGAGCACGAACTCAACGAGGCGCTGACCGAGCGCCAGCAGCGCATGGCGCAGCTGGTGGCGCGCGGCTTCGCCGAGCCGGTCTGGAACCTGGACAGCGCGGCGCTGTCCGAGCTGCTGGACGCGGTGATGGCCGATCCCGAAGTCCAGTCCATCACCCTGGCCGCGCCCGGCCTGGAAACCCTGCAGCGCGCCCGCGAGACGCCGGCGGTGCGGCCGCTGACGCTGGAATTCGAGCTCAGCCATCGCGCCGGCGCCCAGGGCGCGGCCGGGGCGCTCGGCCGCGCGACGCTGGTCTACACCCGCAGCTACATCGACCAGACGCTGGGCGAGACGCGCCGGCTGGTGGCCAGCCTGCTGGCCACGGTGCTGGCGGCGATCGCGCTGACCAGCTACGTGCTGGTGCGCCGCCTGGTGGAGCGGCCGGTTTCGCGCCTGCGCGGCCTGGCGCAGCGGGTGGCCAGCGGCGAGCTCGGCGCCCACATCCAGCCCGAGCATGCCGACGAGATCGGCGACCTGACCGACCAGCTCAACGCGATGAGCGCCAAGCTGCGCGACTTCGCCGAGGGCCTGCGCAGCAGCGAGCAGCGCTACCGCAGCCTGTTCGAGAACGCCGCCGAGGGCATCTTCCAGGCCGACGGCCACGGGCGGCTGCTGCGCGTCAACAAGGCGCTGGCCCACATGCTGGGACTGGGGCGGCCCGAGGATGCGCAGGGCGTCACGCTGCGGCGCGTGGTGCGCATCGAGCGCGACGAGTACCGGCGCCTGGCCCTCGCGCTGGAGCGCCACCGGCTGCTGCAGCAGGTGCCGCTGCTGGTGACCACGCGAGACGGACGCGACCTGTGGGTCGAGCTCAGCCTGCACCTGGTGCTCGACGGCGCGCCGCGCATCGAGGGCCTGGTCAGCGACATCACGCTGCGCCGGCTGGCGGAGCAGGAACTCACCCAGCATCGCGACCACCTCGAGGAACTGGTCACCGAGCGCACCGTCGAGCTGTCCCAGGCCAAGCAGCGCGCCGAGGCGGCGAACCAGGCCAAGAGCCGCTTCCTGGCGACGATGAGCCACGAGTTCCGCACACCGCTCAACGCCATCCTCGGCTTCGCGCAGCTGCTGCAGATGGATGCCTCGCTCAGCGAGGCGCAGCAGCAGCGCATCCGCCTGATGCGCGAGTCCGGCGAGCACCTGCTGGTGCTGATCACCGACCTGCTGGACGTCGCCAGCATCGAGGCCGGCAAGCTGACCCTGCAGCTCAGCCCGCTGGACCTGCGGGCGCTGCTCGAGATCTGCAGCGAATCCATGCGGCCGCGCGCCGCCGAGAAGGGCCTGGCCTTCGACGTCCACCTCGACGCGCAGCTGCCGACGCGGGTGCGCGCGGACGGCCAGCGGCTGCGCCAGGTGCTGCTGAACCTGCTGTCCAACGCCGTCAAGTTCACCGACCACGGCCGGATCGGGCTGTCGGTGGACGTCGTGGCGCAGGGCCCGAGCAGCCTGATGCTGCGCTTCACCGTCTCCGACACCGGCATCGGCATGGCACGCGAGCAGATGGAGCGGCTGTTCCAGCCCTTCGAGCAGGTCGCGGACCTCTCACGCCGCGCCGGGGGCACCGGCCTGGGCCTGGCGATCAGCCAGCAGCTCGTCCGCCTGATGGGCGGGGAGATCACCGTCCAGACCTCGGTGGACGAGGGCAGCCGCTTCAGCTTCGCGCTCGAGCTGCCGCTGGCCTCGTAGCCCAGCCCCCGGCTTCCCCGACGCTCGGCCTCTCCTCTCGCCGCGCGCCCCCGGGTCCCCGGCCTTACAGCTACACGGGTCCCCGGCCTCACGGCTACACGGCCCTTACGGTGTCCCCGGCCCACTGTGCGGGCGGCGCCCGGCGCGCGCGGGCGCTTGGGCATACTTCCCGGCCATGACTGCCGTCCTGTTCTACAAGCTGCTGGCGATCTTCATCGCCGCGGGGATGGGCTGGTTCGTCGGACACATGCGCTGGCTGGGCAAGGCCGGTGGCGAGAACGATCCCGCCCGCATCCTCTCGAACCTGGCGTTCTACCTGTTCGTCCCGGCGCTGATGTTCCGCACCACCGCGCGGGTGGAGTTCTCCGCCCTGCCCTGGCTCACCGTCGCCGCCTTCTTCGCGCCGGTGGTGCTGATGCTGGTGGCCGTCTACCTCTACGAGCGCCAGCGCCATCCCGACAGCCCCGCCGCGCCGGCGGTGCGCAGCATCACCGCCAGCTTCGGCAACACGCTGCAGGTCGGCGTGCCGCTGGTGGCCGGCGTCTTCGGCGAGAGCGGCCTGGCGGTGCACATCACCGTCGTCAGCCTGCACGCGCTGACGCTGCTCACCGTCGCCACCGTGCTGGTGGAGATGGACCTGGCGCGCCACAGCGCCGGCGGCGCCAGCCTCGGGCGCACCGTCGCCACGACGATCCGCAACACCGTCATCCATCCGGTGGTGCTGCCGGTGCTGTGCGGCTTCGCCTGGCACCTCACCGGCCTACCGCTGCCCACCGTGCTGGACGAGGTGCTGCAGATGCTGGGCAGCGCGGTGGTGCCGCTGTGCCTGGTGCTGATCGGGATGTCGCTGGCCTACTACGGCCTGCCGCGCGGCGCGATCCGCTCGCTGCTGGGCCTGGCCGCGCTCAAGCTGCTGGTGCTGCCGGCGCTGGTGCTGGGCATCGCG
>NZ_VOSR01000919.1:0-4531 GCF_007997345.1 Mitsuaria sp. TWR114 | reverse complement strand
CCGCGGTGATCGACGCCCGCGCGCGCTCGATCGAAGGATCTTCGGCCAGGGCGGTCAGCAGGAAGTCGTCCATCGCGGCGCCCCAGTGGGACGCGGGAGGCGTTACGGCAGGCTGGCTGGGGGCCGAGGCAACCGAGGCCGCGGCTTCAGGCGCGGGGATCGCCGCGGAGGCGTCGTCGGCGATGGCCGGGACGGCGGTGGCGGAGAGGGTCGCGGCGATCGCGATATATCGCCAGGTTTTCGAACCGGGAATATGGATCCAGGTCGTCGCTGGGCAGGGGTTTTGAGTCAGCACCGGAAACTCCGTGGAGTGGTTTTGCTTCGGTGCTCAGTTTCCTTTCTCGTCTCGCCGGCCAACAATAGCATTCATTTGCTAGCCTTTTGTCACTCTTTGATCTGCTGCCCCTGAATGCCGAATTGCGACTAGCAAATTTGAGTAGTGCTGGCCAGCGGAGGCCGGCGGGGAATGTCGGTTGCCAACATCCCGTCTTCACCCCTTCCCCGAGGAGTCGTCATGACTAACCCTTCTGAAGACCTGGAGCCCTGCATGCGGGCCTGCGCCGAGGCGCTGCTCGCGACCCGGCAATGCGCGAACGCCTGTATCCGTTCCGGCGACCGCACCCTGGAAGCCTGCGCCCTGCTGAACCTGGATTGCGCCGCCCTCTGCGAGGCCACCCTGGGCGCGCTCTCCCGGGAGTCCGAGCATCACGGTGACTTCTGCGCGTTGTGCGCCCACCTGTGCCGAGCGTGCGCCGAGGAGTGCGAGCGGCATTCCCATGCCCATTGCAAGCGTTGCGCGCAAGCCTGCCGCGCCTGCGCCGAGGCCTGCGACGTGCACGCGGGCGAGCGGCACCGGCTGCAGCCGGGCCATTGAGCTGCGCAGCCCGCGTTCAGTACTTGCCTGGCGCGACGCCGATATTCGTCTGGCCGATGGTGAATTTCCCACTCGGCTGGCGTTTATATCGCCGCGATCGAGTTTTTGTTGACATATTCCGTGGAGGCGAATTTCGTGGGTCTGGATCAACTGGAGATATTCGCGTCAAGGGCTATGACTCCGGTTTGCCGTCGAATATTCACTTTGATTTGACGTTTCGCAAAAGCGAAGCCGCCACGGCTGCCCGGCGGCGCCCGTCAGCGAGGAGCGACCACCTCGTGGCGCGGTGCCGCGACGGCCGCCACCAGCGGCAAGGTCAGGGTCGAACGCGCCCCGTCCGGGCCGCGCTCGAAGCGGTACTCGCCGCCCATGCGGCGCGCCCGCTCGCGCATGTTGATGAGCCCCTGCCCGGTGGAGGTGCCGAACGCCGGCCGCACCGCGGGTGCGGGGCCGGCGGCGGATTGGCCGTCGTCCTCGACCACCACGACGAGGAGGTCGCCGTCCAGCCGCAGCGAGAGGTTCAGGCGCGAGGCGCGGGCGTATTTCAGCGTGTTGGCCACGCTCTCCTCGACGATCCGCATCACCTCCTTGGACAGCCCTCCGAGCAGCACGCATTCGCGGTCGTTCTCGATGTCGTAGCTGACCTGGAAATCGGGCGCGCTCAGCAGCGCGTCCAGGTCCACGCCGTAGTCGAACAGGATGTCCTGGATCGGCCGGTGTTCGGTGGTGTCGGTCTCGCTGATGACCTCGCGCACGCCCTGCAGCACGTCCAGCAGGCCGCGCTCGACCTGATCGCGGTCGAGGCGGCCATCGCGGACGCTGAAGATCGTCCGCACCAGCTTCGACCCGATGCCGTCGTGCAGCTCGCTGTAGATCCGCTCGCGTTCCTCCTGCGCCGCCTCGCCGCGCTCGAGGTCGCGCTGCCGGGCGTGGCTGACGGCCAGTTCCATCTCGCGCCGGCGCAGCGCTTCGGCCAGGATGCGGTTGGCCTCGCGCACATGCTCGACGCTGACGCGGAACTTCGCCAGATGCACCCGGGCCATCACGATCAGCAGCGGCGGCAGGGCGAGGTGGGTCAGGTAGATCGGCGCGGTGAGCAGGCGCATGAGCGTCCCGTCGTCCTCGCGGGGCGCGCGCCGCACCAGCTGCATCAGCACGTTGTAGTCGTGCAGGATGAGCGCGCCGGCCGCCAGCACCACGACCAGCAGCAGCACCGCGTCGCTGCTGCGGGTGCGCCACGCGTGGCGCGCCAGCCGCAGGATCGCCCAGGCCTGGAAGGGCACCAGCACCCAGATCCAGAACATGTCCAGGTCCCACTCGACCACCTGTCCCAGGAAGGGCCAGACCGTCGCCGCCCCGGCCGAGATGGCCACCAGCGTCGTCAGCGCGCGGCGGCTCAGCGGCTGGTCGATGTAGCGCAGGATGAACTGGATCAGCAGCACGTTGAGCGCGCCCGCGCACAGGTAGAAGGCCCAGAGCCAGGCGGGGCGCCACCCGGCCGGCATGTAGATCCACAGCGACAGCGTGTAGACGGCCGCCCAGATCAGCGACGCCGCGCCCAGCAGCCCGAAGGCGGGATCGCTGCGATTCGCCAGCCACACGCCCACCATGAACAGGCCGGCCAGCAGGCAGAAGCCCCGCGATGCGTTCGCCAGCGTGCGGCACAGGAAATGGATCGACTCGGCGACGTAGGCGGCGTGATCCGCCGGACCGATCAGCACGGGCGCGATCGTGAAGTAGGGCTCCCAGCTGTTCACTTCGAGGGTGACCCGGTTCGGGCCGTCGCGGCGCAGCAGCTTGGGCGGCAGTTCCACCACCAGCGGGCGGAACCACATGAAGCGGGCCCGCGCGCTGGATTGCGCCAGCCCGTTGATCCAGACGCCGTTGAGGTAGATGTCCGCGCCGTTGATCGCCTGCGAGAGCACCAGGCTCTTGGCGGGCGGACGGTGCGCCGTGGCCGGGTCGCCGTCGCGCGCGGGGTCGAATCCATCCTCCGGGCCGATGAACGGGTCGAGGTCGATCTCGAAGACCTGGCGCATCGTCAATCGCTCGGCGGGCGAGATCAGCGGCATGCCCAGCGCGACGACGAAGGGCGACAGGTAGAGGAACACCACCATCCGCGACGCCGTCGTGTACTGCAGCCCGACGAAGATGCAGGCGAACTCGGCCGCGAACAGCAGGCCGGCGAGCAGGCCGCCGGGCAGGCTGGCCGCCCAGCCGGCGAACAGCACGATCAGCAGGAGGACCGCGCACGCGCGCCGAGGCCGACCCATCGCGCGAGCCGGTCGTCCAGGGCTGGCGCCCCGGCAGCGTGTCGCGCGTCAAGTCAGTGGAGCGCCAGATTCAGCTGGTCGACCACCGGGGCCCAGTCGGCGTCCTCCAGCAGCATGTCGCGCAGCGCCTTGGCCTGGGCCGGCGTCCAGAACGGCGCGTCCTGGACTTTCACGTCACCGGGCAGCGGACGGTGGCGGGTGATGAAGGCGCGGATGTCGGATTCGGCGGCGGCAGTCCCAGTTGCTCGAACAGCGCCGAGAACGGGTGGACGACAGGCTCCATGGGGACACTCCTTGCGCGGTTGCGGGTCGCACATACTCATCAAGGCTAACATCACCAGCCTAACTCACAAGAGCCAGCTACCTGGCCGCCACACCTCGGGTCGGAGGACATCCGCGGCGCGAGCGCCCCCGGATGGAATGAGAGAGCAGTGATCACCACCCATTTCCACATCTGCGCGTTCTTTGACAGCCGCGACGAGGCCGGCCAGGTGCTGGCGCCGTTCTACCGCGAGGCGCAGGCGCGCAACGAGTGCAACCTGCATCTGGTCGAACCGGACGGGCTGGACGAGCATCGCGTGCGGCTGGCCGCCGCCGGCATCGACGTGCCGGGCTGCGAGCATCGCGGGCAGTTGGTCCTGCGACCGTGGCCGGACGAGGCGGGCGCCTTCGACGTCGAAGGCCTGCTCGAGGCGATGGACCGCGCCACGGCGGAGCGCGGCGCGGCGTCCGGCGCCTTCGACGGGCTGCGGGTCATGGCGCAGATGGGCTGGGCGGTCCGCCCCGGCATCGACCGGCTGGACCTGCTGGAATACGAGGCGCGGCTCAACCGCGTGCTGGACACCAACCAGCAGCTGGCGATCTGCGTCTATGACCTCGCGCCGCTGGACGGGGCCACCATGATGGATTTGCTGCGGACGCATCCGCTCACGATGATCGGCGGCGTGCTGCGCGAGAATCCCTTTTTCACGCCGCCGGCCGAAATGCTGCGCGAGCTGTTCGCGCGTCGCGCCACCGGCCGGCGCCGCGGACGGTCGGCACCGGCGGCGCTTCCAGTGCCGGCACCAGGCCGGCGTGCCGAATGACGACGATGTCCCGAGAAAGAGAACCGTCCGCCGCCGACCGGGCGCTGCGAGACCTGATGGGTTTGCTGGCGCTGCCCGCGCTGTGGGTGGGCCGTGATGCCGCCACCGTGCTGCAGCTGACGACCGAGGCGGTCAACCGCATCGTCGGCACCGCGGTCTGCCTGGTGCACGCGCCGCTGGTGCCCGACGCCGCGCCGACGACGCTGCTGCAGCTGGGCGGGGTGCGCGTCGCGCACGATGCCTGGACCGACTTCATCGCCGCCTGCCGGCAGATGCCCGACGCCGCCGACACCGCCACC
>NZ_VOSR01000918.1:0-821 GCF_007997345.1 Mitsuaria sp. TWR114 | reverse complement strand
CAGCAGCGCCAGCCCGCCGAGGGTCAGCGCACCCATGCCCGGTTCAGGGACCGCGACGACCACGTCGGCGAAGGACTGGGCGTAGCTGACGCCGGCGCCGTTCAGCGCGGTGAAGCCGCTGATGGCGTTGCCGTCGCATCGGTGACCGAGGAGATGCCGTCCCAGTAGAAGCTGTTGGTGAAGGCGGCGTACGACTGCGCGGTGAGGGCGCCGATGACCGTGTCCGCGCTGTCATGCAGGAAGGACGAGGACATCGCGGTGCCCTGCCACAGCATCTCGATGGGACGGCCGAACTCGAACTCCAGTTGCAGGTTGTAGATCCCGGTGCCCTCCCGCGAGCCGCCGGCGACGACGCGGTCGTTGACCATCGCCAGATAGTCGTACCCGTACTGCGACACCCAGCCCGGGCCGGGGAACTCCCGCGACCCCCGAGGCGCGCATCGTGAGGTTGGCGCTCCAGAAATAGGACATCTCGCGGTCGGGGCCGGGGATGGGCTGCCCCGTCGTCGAGTTGGTGGAGGAATGGCTCATGCCGACGTCGCCCTCGAGCACGACGCGGAAGTTCATGACCCCGCGGGTGCCGTCCACGCAGGTGAGGCAGGTGATGACGAAGCTGTCGGCCGCTTCCGTGCTGGCCATCGACTCGGCACGGGTGCCGGGCTGCACGCCGGACACCGAGGTCTGCGTCGTCGCGGTGCGCGATACGAAGGTGAGGTGGCCGAAGGTCGCGGTGGCCGAGGAACGCGCCTCGGCGTTCTGCACGAGGCTGGACGACTGGTCCAGCAGCACGGCGTCGGCGGCCGACCAGATGGACGAGCCGC
>NZ_VOSR01000917.1:0-583 GCF_007997345.1 Mitsuaria sp. TWR114 | reverse complement strand
GGGCCGCGGCGCCCAGGGGAATCGACAGTTTCTTGAAGTGATGCATGGTGAAACTCCTTCGGTTGAAAGTGGTCCAGCACGCGTGATCCATCGCGTTGCCGCGGAGCGGATCCCGCTGCGTCGGCGCGCTTTTCAAACGCCTTGGGATCGACTCTACGCAGCCCGCGCTGACACGAGGCGGACATGCGGATGACCGTTTTGTCATCGTTGCGCAGCGCGGGCGGATTGCTGCGCGCCCTGCGGCAACGCGTGGACCAGTTGACCGCGATGCTCGAGCGGCAGCGGCGTTCCTGCGCGCAGCGCGAGGCCTTCAGCGCGAACGTCGCGCATGAACTCCGCACGCCGCTGGCGACGCTGATCGCCGGCACCGAGCTGACCCTGCGCGAGGGCGGCTTGCCGCCGACCGTCGCGGATCGCCTGGGCGGTCATCTCGAAGAACTGCATCGCATGCAGGACATCGTGGGCGACATGCTGTTCCTGTCCCGCGCTTACGGCGGCCAGCGCGCGCGGCGTCAAGCGGTCGACAGCCTGGCGGCGCTGGCGCGCGAGGTGGCGGACTATCACGATGCCGCGCTCGACGAAG
>NZ_VOSR01000916.1:0-976 GCF_007997345.1 Mitsuaria sp. TWR114 | reverse complement strand
ACCTGGTGGTCGATGCGACCGAGGTATTCGAGCTGCCCTTCTTCGTTCCAGCGGACGAGGTCGCCCGTGCGGTACATCCGACCGCCGGTGCCGTTGAACGGATCGGCGACGAAGCGTTCGGCGCTGGCGCCGGGCCGGCCGAGGTAACCCCGCGCGAGACCGCCGCTCAGGTAGAGCTCGCCCGGCACGCCAGGCGGGCAGAGATTGAGATCGGCGTCGAGCACCCGCGCCTGCCGGTCCCCGACCGGCTTGCCGATCGGCATGTAAGGCGCGGCGAATCGCTCGCCCGCCAGCGCGACGCCGACGGTCGGGGTGATGACGGTCTCGGTCGGGCCGTAGCCGTTGATGATGCGCGGTGGCTTCAGCACCGATTGCACGAGGTCGAGGTTGGCGCGCGACATCGCCTCGCCGCCGACCGTGTAGGACCGGATCGGCAGCTGGCTGCCGCCCTCGCCGAGCAGCTCGGCCATCTGCGTCAGGTAGCCCGGCGTGAAGCAGGCGATGGTGATGCCGTGACGCTCGATCTCGGCGGCGGTGCGCTCTACCGGCCACAGCTCCTGGTCACGCGGCATCAGCGCAGCGCCGAAGGCCAGCGGCACCCAGGTGCGCTCGTGCGCGCCGTCGAAGGCGATGGACGCGAACTGCAGTTCACGGTCGGCCGGCGTCATGCCGTAGACCTCGCCGATCGATTGCACGTGCATCGCCAGCGGGCCGTGCGTGACCGCCACGCCCTTGGGCCGTCCGGTCGAACCGGAGGTGTAGATGACGTAGGCCAGGTGCTCCGGGTGGATGTCGACGGCCGGATCGGACTCGGCGCCGGTGAAGGCGTCCTCGCCGTCCAGCGCCAGCACCGCGAGGCCGTCGGTCGACGGCAGCCGCGCCGCGAGCGCCTGCTGCGTCAGCAGCAGCCGGATGCCGCTGTCCTCGACCATGTAGGCCAGCCGCTCGGCCGGATAGGACGGGTCCAGCGGCACGT
>NZ_VOSR01000915.1:0-2782 GCF_007997345.1 Mitsuaria sp. TWR114 | reverse complement strand
GCGCGCCGCGGGACGCGTCCGCGTCGCGCGGCGGCGATGACTTAGGTCATCTGGTGTTGTAGGGATGGCGAAACAGCGGCGATGGACTATGCGGGGCACCCGCACGCCTCATTCCGCGCCGAGGTCGAGACCCCGTTCCCTGGCGAATGCCTGGAGCGCCGGCATCAGCGCGCCGATCTTTTCCGCCACCGCATCGCGGATGGTGTCCACCATCACCTGGGTCTGGCGCTCGATCTCGATGTGGACCGGCGCGCCCTCGCCCTTGTCGGCGAAGGTCGTCATGCGCAGCGTCTCGGGAATGAGCCAGACCTCGAACCAGCCCGAGCCGTCGGCATTGCGGCCGGCCTCGGCCACGGTCAGGCTGGCGCCGTTCACCGCGATGTAGCCCTTCGGGAAGATGTAGCGCATCCATGGCGCGGGCACGCGATGCGGATGACGTGGTTGTTGGCCGGACGGCGGATCGACGCGACGGTGGCCATGAAGTCGACATGGCCCGACAGCGGATGGCCGCCGATCTCGGCGCCTTCCTTGGCGGCCCGCTCGACGTTGAGCCGGCCGCCGACGCCCAGTTGCCCCAGCGTCGTGAGGTTCAGGCTCTGCAGCATCACGTCGAAGTCGGCGCGGTGGTCGCCGTCCAGCGCGGTGACGGTCAGGCAGACGCCGTCGCAGGCGACGGACGCGCCGATCTCCAGGTCGCGGCAGAAGCCGTCGGGGAAGTCCAGGGTGAAGCTGCGCAGCCCTTCCTTGTCGGTGATGCGGGCGACCTGCGCGATGCCTTGAACGATGCCGGTGAACATGGCGGACCTCCGATCAGCGCGGGGCGTGCGACGCGAACAGCTCGGGCGAGAAACCCAGGCTCAGGCGGCCATCGTCCCATTCGACGACCGGGCGCTTGATCACGCTTGGCTGCTCGCTCATCAGCGCAGCCGCCGAGGCCGCGTCGGTGACGCCGGCCTTGGTCGCGTCGTCCAGCTTGCGCCAGGTGGTACCGGCGCGGTTCAGCACCTTGTCCCAGCCCAGTTCCGCCATCCAGCGCGGCAGCCGCTGCGCGGGCACGCCCTGCTTCTTGTAGTCGTGGAACTGGTAGGCCAGGCCCTGCTCGTCGAGCCAGGCACGGGCGCGCTTCACGGTGTCGCAGTTGGGGATGCCGTAGAGGGTGATCATGGGAACGAGGGGGATGCGGGACGTCGTCGAAAGAAGCCGGCACGCTACCATGAAGCGGATGATCCCCTGGCTCGACGATGACTCCCTGGACTTCCCGCCGACCCGCCGCGCGCTGGGTCCGCGCAGCGACGCGCCGGGGCTGCTCGCGGCCGGCGGCGACCTGCGGCCCGCCCGCCTGAGGGCGGCCTACGCCCGGGGGATCTTCCCCTGGTATGGGGAGGGTCAGCCCATCCTCTGGTGGACCACCGATCCGCGCATGGTGCTCAAGACGGTGGACTTCAAGCTGTCGCGCTCGCTGCGCAAGACGCTGGCCCGCTTCATCCGCACGCCGGGGTGCGAGATCCGCGTCGACAGCGCCGCCGCCACCGTGCTCAAGGCCTGCGCCAGCACGCCGCGCGACGGGCAGGACGGCACCTGGATCGTTCCCGAGATGCAGCAGGCCTACCTGCAGCTCGCCCGCGACGGCACGGTGCACACGGTCGAGACCTGGATGGACGGCGAGCTCGCTGGCGGGCTCTATGGCGTCAACCTCGGCCGCATGTTCTACGGCGAGTCGATGTTCATGCGCAGGACCGACGCCTCGAAGATCGCGCTGGCCGCGCTGGTCTGCCTGTGCCGGGAATTCGGCATCCCCTGGATCGACTGCCAGCAGCAGACGGCGCACCTGGCGTCGCTGGGCGCGGCACCCGTCACGCGCGAGGCCTTCGAGGCCCACCTGGACGCCCATGCCCACCTGCCGGCGCCGGGGGATTGGACCTATCATCCGCGCCTGTGGGCCCACCTGGGCCTCGGCGACGCCGACCGCGCGGCCGCCGGCTCCCCGCCGATCCCCTCCTCGACCGACTCGCGCGCAACGTCCGACAGGCCCTGACCGTGACGCATCCCAAGGAACTCCCGCTGGCCGAGCTGCAGTTCTATGCGACCGCGCCCTATCCCTGCAGCTACCTGAGCGACCGCCAGGCCCGCTCGCAGGTCGCCACGCCCAGCCACCTGATCCATGCCGACGCCTACTCCAGCCTGGTGGCGGCCGGCTTCCGGCGCAGCGGCATGTTCACTTACCGGCCCTACTGCGATGGCTGCAAGGCCTGCGTGCCGATGCGCATCCCGGTGGCGGATTTCCATCCCAACCGCAGCCAGCGCCGCGCCTGGGCGCAGCACCAGCACCTGCAGGCGCGGGTCATGCGGCTGGGCTACAGCGACGAGCATTACCAGCTCTACCTGCGCTACCAGGCCGGCCGGCACAGCGGCGGCGGCATGGATCACGACAGCGTCGACCAGTACACCCAGTTCCTGCTGCAGAGCCGCGTCAACTCGCGGCTGGTGGAATTCCGCGAGCCCGGCGGCGCGCTGAAGATGGTGTCCATCCTGGACATCCTGGGCGACGGGCTCTCGGCGGTCTACACCTTCTACGAGCCCGAGCCCGGCGTCAGCTACGGCACCTACAACGTGCTGTGGCAACTGCGCCAGACCCGCGACCTGAGCCTGCCCCACCTCTACCTGGGCTACTGGATCGCGCAGAGCGACAAGATGGCCTACAAGGCCCGCTTCCTCCCGCACGAGCTGCTGCGCGAGGGGCACTGGCAACGCGTCGACCGCTGACGCAGGGCCTCCCCGGCGC
>NZ_VOSR01000914.1:0-531 GCF_007997345.1 Mitsuaria sp. TWR114 | reverse complement strand
GACGGCTTCATGCGTCCCGCCTCGGTGAACTCGGCGAAGCCTTGGCGACCGACGACTGGTTCGGGATGGTGAGCATGCGCATCCAGCGGCCCAGCACCCGCATCTGGTTCACCGCGTTGAAGGACTGCGATCCGCCCGACACCTGCATCACCGCCAGCGTCTTGCCCTGCGTCGGACGCACCGAGCCCGTCGACAGCGGGATCCAGTCGATCTGCGACTTCATGATCCCGGTCATCGCCCCGTGGCGTTCCGGCGAGCACCAGACCATGCCCTCGGACCAGGCGGCGAGCGCGCGCAGCTCCTGTACCTTCGGATGCGACTCGGGGGCGTCGTCCGGCAGCGGCAGGCCGGTCGGATTGAAGATCCGCACCTCCGCGCCCATCGCCTCGAGCAGGCGGGCGGCCTCGAAGGTCAGCAGCCGGCTGTAGGAACGCTCGCGCAGCGAGCCGTACAGCATCAGGATGCGCGGCCGATGCCGCGACGGCGCGGGCACGGCCAGGCGGTCCTGGCTGGGCACGTCGAACAGCGCGC
>NZ_VOSR01000913.1:0-502 GCF_007997345.1 Mitsuaria sp. TWR114 | reverse complement strand
GCCGGCGAGGCCGCGACGATGGCCGCGCTGCGCCGCATCCTCGTCGAGGACAAGGGCCATGACCGGCATGCGATCCGCGCGGCGGCGTACTGGAAGCGCGGCACCAGCCATCACCACGAGCACCTCGAGTGAGGCGCGGCGCGACCTCACATCGGCTTCACAGGCCCATGGCACACTGCCTTCCGCCCGAACCCGGAGGCGGGCCGCCTTGATGTCTGAAGTCCTGCATGACCCGCGCTGGCGCTCTGCCTGGCGCCTCCTCTTCCTCGCCGTGGTGGCGGGCGCGAGCTGGCTCGCTTTCTCGCCGCATCCGCCCAGCGTCGCCGACCTCGGCTGGGACAAGGCGAATCACTTCGCCGCCTTCGGCACGCTGGCGTTCATCGGCATGCAGTGCTTCGCGGCGGGGCCGCGCCGGCGCTGGATCGTGCTGGCCGTGCTGCTCGCCTACGGCGTGCTGATCGAACTGGTGCAGTCGCAGATCCCCGGCCGCGACGCCGAGGCC
>NZ_VOSR01000912.1:0-9749 GCF_007997345.1 Mitsuaria sp. TWR114 | reverse complement strand
CGCGCGTCGCCGACATCAGCACCGGGCGCGGCAAGGCCGTCGCGAAGACCTGGGAGGGATCGATCAGGCGCGACAAGCCGCGGCTGGTGCCGATCCACATCGACCGGTCGCCGTCCTCGTACAGCGCGTGGCCCGAGGTGTCGTTCCAGGCCAGCCCCTGCGAGCGATCCAGCAGCTTCCAATGCGTCCCGTCGTGCACCACCAGCCCGGCGTCGGTGCCGAGCCAGAGCCAGCCTCGGCTGTCGATCAGCAGGGACACGATCATCCGGCCCTTGAGGACGGGGGCGTCCAGGCTTTCCAGCGACGGCTTCGCCGCCCCTGGCGTCCGCACCCGCCAGGCCTGGCCGGCCTCGCTGGCCGCGACGACGGTGCCGTCCTCGCCACAGGCGACGTAGGTCACCCCGTCCTCGACCGCGAGGGACGACAGCCATTGGCCTGCCCGGCGTCGGGCCAGCCCACGCGCCCCGGCGAGCCACAACGTGCCGTCGGGCGTCTCGCAGGCGTCGTAGAAATGCTCCTGCGCATTGCCTGGGGGGCCGGGCACCGCCTGCACCGGGCCTCGGCCCGCCTCGGGCCAGCGATGCAGCTTGCCGGCGGTGATGACCCAGAGCGCGCCGTCCTTCGAGGCCAGCGCCCAGAGGAAGCCGTCCTCGGTCCCGCCGGGCGTCGTGATCGGGCCCGGCAGCCCTCGTCCGTCGCGCACGTGGTGGAAGGTCGCTACATCGGTGGCGGCCCACAGGCCGCCCTGGCCATCGGGGACCAGCCCGAAGAGGTCGCCCGCGTGCGGCAGCGGCACCTGGCGGAACACGCCCTGCGCCGCGTCGAACGCCGCCAGCCCCCGTCCCGTGCCGACATGCAGCGCGCCACGCCCCTCCCCGTCACGCTGCATCGTCCAGACCACGCTGCTGGGCAGGCCGTCCGCATCGGTCCAGCTCTCCCAGCGGCCGTAGCCGCGCCACTGCAGCAACCCCGTGCCGCGCAGCCCAAGCCAGAGCCCGCCTTCGCGATCGCTCAGCAGCGCGTGGACGCGACCGTCGCCGGGCAGGCCTTGCCGCTTGCCGAAGGACTGCCACTGCTGGCCCTGCCAGCGCAGCACGCCCAGCTGCGACGCGGTCAGGATGCGGTGCGCGGCATCCTCGACCAGCGGATAGCGATGCATCGGGTCGCCGCGGTCGCTGGGCGCGGTGCGGTCGACGAAGCCCTCGGCGCCCGCGGACAGTTGCAGCGTCGCCTGCGTGGAGCGCGCCCAGACGCTGCCGTCGCTGGCCTCGAGCAGCGCATGCCACTGCTGGCGCGCAACGCCGCTGCGCGCATCCCATCGCTTGAGCTCGCCGCGATGCCAGCGGCAGATGGCGTCGCCGCAACCCGCCCACAGCGCGCCGTCGCGCGCCAGCATGACGCTGGCCAGGCGGCCCATCTCCGGATGACGCGCCAGTTGCTCGGCCGTCATCACCGGGCTCGAGGACCAGCTGTCGGTCTGCCGGTCGACGACCACGTGCTGCAGCCCGCCCACGGTGACGAACCAGGCCTCGTCGCCGCGCGCGGCGATCGCCATCGGCACGTCCTGCGGCAGCTTCGCCGTCCGGGGGAGCACGCGCTCCAGCCGGCCGTCGTGCCACCACCAGGTGCCGGTGTCGGAGAGGATCCACAGGTGTCCGCCGCCGCTGGCCAGCGCGGCCACCCGCCGCAGTTCCTGCGTGGCGACGCGCTCGATGCGCTGCCCGTCGTGGCGATACAGGCCGTTCTCGGTGCCGGCCCACAGGAAACCCTGCGCATCCTGTTGCAGCGCGTTGAGCGCCAGGTTGCCCAGGCCGTCCGGCTGGCCGAACTCGCGCAGGTTCATCTGCTCGCAGAAGCCGGCCGACGATCCGAGGATCGACGCCAGCAGCCATGCGCCGCGCACCATCGCGCGGCTCCATGCGTTCCTCATGTCGTCTCCGGCTGTCGTCTTCGCTGGCGAGCTTACCGAGCCGACGTCCGAGCGCACGCCGGCGACATCACCGAGCCGCGCGGCCGAGTGAAGAAATGCCTCGAAGCGCGCAGCGCGCACCGGCCGGACGCGCGTCCTGCACTGCCCGCAGCCCCCGGTGGGACGCCAGTGACGGGTCAGTGAAGGCATGCCGGGGAGGGCTCGGGACAATCCGACCAACGCATCTTTTTCCTCGTCGCGCGACCCGATCGACGTCCGAGGCCCACGGACATGACCGCGCACCTTCACCCTCCGGATTCGACGACAGGAACGAGCGATGACCCGACCCGCGATCCGCGTCGTTGACCTGACGGCGCGCCTGGGCGACCAGGCCCTGGCGCAATGCGCCGGTACCTCCGACCTCGCCGGGCAGCGAGGGCGCCGCATCGTCCGCCCCGGCGCCTCGCCGTCGGGGCCGGCCCTCGAGTGGGTCAAGCCGCCCCGGCACCTGGACGAGCTCTCGCCCGGCGCCGGACCGGACGCCCTCTTCCTGCTGGTGGGGCCCGGCTCGGTCCGGGCCGCCACCGAGGTCTTCCAGCGCGCCGTCGATGCCGGCGTGCCCCGCATCCATGCGCTGCTGCGCCCAACGCCCTCGTCGAGGAATCGGCGCTGCGATCGATGGTGCCGCGAAGCGACGACGCCCGGCGTCTCTACCGCCTGCCTGACAGCAGCGCGGAAACCCTGTGGTTCGTCCTCATCGACGAACTCGACCGTTGGCCAGCCCCGCAGCCCGGCCGCCTTCCCTCCCCCTGACCTCACGAAAGTACCCATGAGCAACAACCTGCAGCAGTCGATGTCGGCTGCGATGACGATCGACGGTGCGATGTCGGCCGCCCTGGTGGACTACCGCAGCGGCATGTGCCTGGCCCAGGCGGGCTCCGGCCTCAACCTCGAACTGGCCGCGGCCGGCAACACGCAGGTGGTGCGCGCCAAGCTGCAGACCATGGAAGCGCTGGGCCTGCGCAAGGGCGGCATCGAGGACATCCTGATCACGCTCGCGGACCAGTACCACCTGATCCGGCTGGTGCCCAACAACGCCGGCCTGTTCCTCTACCTGGTGCTGGACCGGGCCAAGGGCAACCTGGCCCTGGCGCGCTACAAGCTGACCGAGATCGAGCGCGGCCTCAAGGTCTGAGCGACCCGGCGCCACCGGGCGGCACGGCGGTTCATCGGAAGAGCCGCTGCGAGAACTGGTACAGGTTGTCGCTCCAGCTCTCGCGGTCGTGCCCGCTGGCGTCGACGTTCCACTGGTGGGGAACGCCTTGCCGGAGCAGGTCCCGGTGCACCCGCTGCGAGACGCTGATCAAGCCATCCCGGTTGCCGCAGGACAGGTACAGCAGCGCCAATTGCCGGCGCAGCGCGCCGGGATCGGGCGTCAACTCCGCCGTGGCCCGCGTGTTGGGCGCGGAGGAAAAACCACCGATCCAGGCGAAGGTCTCCGGATGGCCCAGGCCCATGTTGAGCGCCTGCCCGCCGCCCATCGACAGCCCCGCGAGCGCGCGATGCCGCGCGTCCGCCCGGACCGGGTAGGCGGCCTCGACCGCGGGAATGAGGAAGTCCAGCAGGTCGCGCTCGAACTTCGCGAAGCCGGCCGCGTTGGCCTCGGTGAAGACGCGATCCGGCGGCGGCACGCTGTCGTCCGGCAGGGCCCGGCCATTGGGCATCACCACGATCATCGGGACGGCCTTGCCGTCGGCGATGAGGTTGTCCAGGACGGCGTTGGCCCGCACGTAGCCGGTCCATTCGTGCTGGTTGCCGCCGATGCCGTGCAGCAGGTAGAGCACCGGATAGCGGCGCTCGCGCGTGTAGCCGGCCGGCAGATAGACCAGCGCCTGGCGACGCCCGCCGGTGACGCCCGACTCGTAGCTGAACGTCTCCACCCGGCCCGGTACGACGCCGGGCCGCGTTTCGTCGAAGCCTCGCGGCGGCGGCGGCGTCGAGCGGACATCGTCGGCCGCCAGCACGATCGGCCGGGCAAAGTTGGCGCGGGCCGCGTCCGGTGTCACCGGGCCGGCGTCCTGCGCTTGCGCGGTGGGCGCGAGGCCCAGCAGGAGCGCGCTCAGCAGCGCGCCCGACAGCGCGCCAGGCAGGGGATCGAAGGAGCGGAAGGTCATGAGCTGCATCCCGGATGTGGACTGACCAGTATCGCAACATCTTCATTCGGTCTTACCGGCATAAACACGGAATCCTTGCCGGGCCCGCCCTACCCGGCCCCGCCCGCCGCGGGAAGGCGGATCGCCGCTCGACAGGCCACCCATCCGGTCGGACCAATTTGAAACGATACGAATCAAGGGTAGTTCCCGGGTGGGGGTGACAACCCTGTCTGGCATAAACTGGTCAGACCTCTTGGCCGGATTTCGACCGTGAACCTGCCCCTTCCGCCCTCTTCCGCCGCTGGCGCCCTCGCTGGCAAGACCGTGCTGATCACCGCAGCCGCCCAAGGGATCGGCCGCGCGAGCGCACTGGCCTGCCTCGCGGCGGGCGCCGAGGTGATTGCCACCGACCTCGCGGCCCCTGGCCTGGACAGCCTGCGCGAAGACGCCGGAGATTCGTCCCGCTTGCGGACCGCGCCGCTCGACGTGCGCGACGACGCCGCCATCCAGTCCCTGGCGCGCGAGCTGCCGCCGCTGCACGGCCTCTTCAACTGCGCCGGCTTCGTCCATCACGGCTCGGTCCTGGACTGCGACGAGTCGGCCTGGGATTTCAGCATGGACCTCAACGTCAAGAGCATGTGGCGCATGCTGCGCGCCTTCCTGCCCGGCATGCTGGCCGAGGCGGCGCGCCCCGGTGGCAGCGCCTCGGTGCTGAACATGGCGTCGATGGCGTCCTCGGTGAAGGGCTTTCCCAACCGCTGCGTCTATGGCGTCAGCAAGGCGGCGGTGATCGGCCTGACCAAGTCGGTCGCGGCCGACTTCGTCAAGCAGTGCCTGCGCTGCAATGCGCTGTGCCCCGGCACGGTGGACACGCCCTCGCTGCGCGGGCGCATCGCCGCGGCCGCCGATCCGGTGCAGGCCGAGCGCGACTTCATCGCGCGCCAGCCGATGGGACGCCTGGCCACGGTGGACGACATCGCACCGTTGGTGGTGTTCCTGCTCAGCGACGCGTCCCGCTTCATCACCGGCCAGGCGGTCAGCGTCGACGGCGGCGTCACGATCTGAACCCCGTGGCCGTCGCCGTTTCCCGGTCGCCAGGCCGACAGGCCTTCGGGCCGTTCCGGCCTTCAAGCCGCCCCTCCGATTTCCTCTCGCCCCTCTCGCCCCTCTC
The DNA here is from genome assembly GCF_007997345.1 of Mitsuaria sp. TWR114. Classification (NCBI taxonomy): domain Bacteria; kingdom Pseudomonadati; phylum Pseudomonadota; class Betaproteobacteria; order Burkholderiales; family Sphaerotilaceae; genus Roseateles; species Mitsuaria sp. TWR114. The sequence continues at coordinate 4,516 of NZ_VOSR01000912.1, read as the reverse complement.
GCCTCTCTCGCAAGGACTGCCATGAAACTGCTCCGCTACGGCCCGCCCGGCCAGGAACGCCCCGGCCTGCTGGACGCCGACGGCCAGGTGCGCGACCTCTCCGAACACATCGACGACCTCGCCGGCGAGGTGCTGACCCCCGCCGGCCTGTCGCTGCTGCGCCAGCTCGATCCCACCACCCTGCCCCGGGTCCCTGGCACGCCGCAGCGGGACCTGCGGCTCGGTCCCTGCGTCGGCCAGGTCGGCAAGTTCATCTGCATCGGCCTGAACTACGCCGACCACGCCGCGGAGTCCGGCCTGCCGGTGCCGCAGGAACCGGTGGTCTTCGCCAAATGGACCAGCGCGATCAGCGGTCCCGACGACCCGGTGCGCATCCCGCGGGGCTCGGTCAAGACGGATTGGGAGGTCGAGTTGGGCGTCGTCATCGGCGAGGGCGGCGCCTACATCGACGAGGCCGACGCGATGAAGCATGTCGCCGGCTACTGCGTCGTCAACGACGTGTCCGAGCGCGAATGGCAGCTCGAGCGCGGCACGCAATGGGACAAGGGCAAGGGCTGCGACACCTTCGGGCCGCTCGGCCCCTGGCTGGTCACCGCGGACGAGATCCCGGACCCGCAGCAGCTGGACCTCTGGCTGGAGGTCGACGGCCACCGCTACCAGAACGGCAACACCCGCACGATGGTGTTCGGCGTGGCGCAGATCGTCAGCTACCTGAGCCGCTTCATGAGCCTGCAGCCGGGGGACGTCATCTCCACCGGCACGCCGCCCGGCGTCGGCCTGGGCCAGAAGCCGCCGGTCTACCTGCGGCCCGGCCAGACGATGCGCCTGGGCATCGCCGGACTGGGCACGCAGACCCAGCGCACCGTCGCCGCCTGAAGCCCGCCACCTCACCCCGCCCCCATGACCCGCATCACCGATCTGCGCACCGTCGACGTGCGCTTCCCCACGTCGGCCCACCTGGACGGCTCCGACGCGATGAATCCCGATCCGGATTACTCGGCCGCCTACGTCATCCTCGAGACGGACCGGCCGGGACTGGAAGGCCACGGCCTGACCTTCACCATCGGGCGCGGCAACGACCTGTGCTGCCGCGCCATCGAGGCGATGCGGCATCTCGTCGTCGGCGTGGACCTGGATTGGATCGCCGCCGACATGGGGCGCTTCTGGCGCCACGTGACCTCGGACAGCCAGCTGCGCTGGATCGGGCCCGACAAGGGCGCGATCCACCTGGCCACCGGCGCCGTCGTCAACGCGGTCTGGGACCTGTGGGCGAAGGCCGAGGGCAAGCCGCTGTGGCGCCTGGTCGCCGACATGAGCCCCGAGGAGCTGGTGCGCTGCATCGACTTCCGCTACCTCACCGACTGCATCACGCCGGACGAGGCGCTCGCGCTGCTGACCCGCGCCGCCGAGGGCAAGGCCGAGCGCCTGGCCCTGCTCGAGCGCGAGGGCTATCCCTGCTACACGACCTCGGCCGGCTGGCTCGGCTACCCGGACGACAAGCTCCGGCGCCTGTGCCAGGAAGCGGTGGACGCCGGCTTCGGCCATGTGAAGCTCAAGGTCGGCCGCGACCGCGAGGACGACATCCGCCGCCTGCGCATCGCCCGCGAGGTGCTGGGGCCCGACCGCCGCCTGATGATCGACGCCAACCAGGTGTGGGACGTGCCGGTGGCCATCGACTGGCTGAAGGACCTGGCCTTCGCGCGGCCCTGGTTCATCGAAGAGCCCACCAGCCCCGACGACGTCGAAGGCCATCGCGCGATCCGCGAGGCCATCTCGCCGATGCGGGTCGCCACCGGCGAGATGTGCCAGAACCGCATCCTGTTCAAGCAGTTCATCATGCGCGGCGCGATCGACGTGGTGCAGATCGACAGCTGCCGCCTGGGCGGCGTCAACGAGATCCTGGCGGTGCTGCTGATGGCCGCCAAGCATGGCCTGCCGGTGTGTCCGCACGCGGGCGGCGTGGGCCTGTGCGAGTACGTGCAGCACCTCTCGGTCATCGACTTCCTGTGCGTCTCCGCCAGCCGCGAGGACCGGGTGATCGAGTACGTCGACCATCTGCATGAGCACTTCGTCGATCCCTGCGTCGTGCGTGGCGCCGCCTACCTGCTGCCGACCGCTCCGGGCTTCTCCATCACGATGAAACCCGAGTCGCTGGAGCGGTATCGCTTCCGCGGCTGAGCCGTCGGCTCGGTGTTTTCACCGGTAAGACCGAAAGTAGATTCTGAGAAACTGGTAAGACCACATCAACGGCCGTCAGAGCCTCGAAGGACCGCCGCCTTTCCGGCGCCGCGGTCCTCGTCATGGAGACAAGATGTTCAAGACGATGACGCGCCCTGCGTCACTGGTTCATGGGCTGTTGATCGCCTGCCTGGCGATCGCGGCGCTGCTGCCCGCTACCGCGCGCGCCGAGGGGCCGCGCGAGCGCCTGTCGCTGGACGCCGGCTGGCTGTTCCACCGCGGCGAAGTGCCGCCGCCGCCGGTCAAGGGACACGGCGCGAGCTACCACCAGGCCAAGGCGGGCGGCGTCGTCGGCGCCGGTGGGGCGGAGTTCGACGACTCCGACTGGCGCCGGCTGGACCTGCCGCACGACTGGGCGATCGAGAACGCCTTCGACCGTCAAGAGAACGCGTCGCAGGGCTACCGCGCCCGAGGCATCGGCTGGTACCGGCGTTATCTGCAACTGCCGGAGTCCGACCGGAGCCGCCACATCGAACTGCAGTTCGACGGCATCGCGACCCACAGCACGGTGTGGGTCAACGGCATCGTGGTGAATCGCAACTGGTCCGGCTACAACGGCCGCGCCATCGACATCACGCCCTACCTGCGCTACGGCGACGAGGTGAACAGCATCGCGGTGCGCGTCGACGCGGACGCCCAGGAAGGCTGGTGGTACGAAGGCGCCGGCATCTACCGCCATGTCTGGCTGGTCAAGCGCGACCCGCTGCACATCGCCACCGACGGCCTCTACGCCAATCCGGTGCAGCGCGACGACCGCTGGACGCTGCCGGTCGAGGTGCAGGTCGACAACACCGGCGAGGCCGCGCGGGCCGCGGTCGTCTCGCTTGAGGTGACCGGCCCCGACGGCGCCGTGGTGGCCCGGAAGGAGACCCGCGTCAGCGTCGCCGCGCTGGACTCGGCCACCGCGCGCCTGACGCTGGACATCCGGCAACCCGAGCTGTGGTCGCCGCGATCGCCGCGGCTGTATCGCGTGCGGGCGGTGCTGCGCCAACCCGGCGCCGGCCCGCTGCGCGAGATCGACGCCACCGAGCTGCACACCGGTTTCCGCACGCTGCGCTTCGATGCCGAGCGGGGCTTCTTCCTCAACGGCGAAGCGCTCAAGCTGCAGGGCGTGTGCATCCACCAGGACCATGCCGGCGTCGGCGTCGCGGTGCCGACGGCGATCTGGGAGTTCCGCCTGCGTCGCCTCCAGGAGATGGGCGTGAACGCGGTGCGCTTCGCCCACAACGCGGTGGCGCCGGAGGTCATGGACCTGGCGGACCGGCTGGGTCTGCTGGTGATGGACGAGAACCGCAACTTCAGCGCGAGCCCGGACGCGATGGCCCAACTCACTTGGCTGGTGCGGCGTGACCGCAACCGGCCCAGCGTCATCCTCTGGTCCCTCTTCAACGAAGAGCCGCTGCAAGGCACCTGGCAAGGCCGCGAGATGGCGCGCCGCATGGCCGCCGAGATCAAGCGGCTGGACCCGAGCCGGCCTGTCACCGCGGGCATGCACGACGGTCTCTTCGCCGATCGCAACGCCTCGGAGGTGCTGGACGTGGTCGGCGTCAACTACCAGGTCCATGCCTACGACCGCTACCACCGCGAGCATCCCGGCCGCCGATGTTCAGTTCCGAGGACACCTCCGCCTACATGACGCGCGGCGCCTGGCGCAGCGACCGGCAGGCGCAGGTGCTGGGCAGCCATGACGACGAGCCCGCGTCCTGGGGCCAGACCCACCGCGACGCCTGGCGGCACCTCGCGCAGCGGCCGTTCATGGCGGGCGGCTTCGTCTGGAGCGGCTTCGACTACCACGGCGAGCCCACGCCCTTCGAATGGCCGAGCGCCTCGACCTTCTTCGGCGCCCTGGACCTGTGCGGTTTCCCCAAGGCGGCCTTCTACATCCGGCAGGCGCAATGGGTGAAGGACCGCACCGTGGTCAAGATCCTGCCGCACTGGAACTGGGCCGGCAGCGAGGGTCAGCCGGTGAAGGTGATGGTCGCCACCAACGCGCCGCGCGTGCGCCTGCTGCTGAACGGCCAGGCGGTCGCGGAGCAGGCGGCGGACCGCGACGGCATCGTCAGCGTCGACCTGCCCTACGCGCCGGGCCGGCTCGAGGCCGTCGCGCTGGAGGGAACGCGTGAACTGGCCCGCGACCTGGTGGAGACCAGCGACGCCCCGGCCGCCTGGTGCTTGCCGCCGACCGCGCCGTGCTGGCCGGCGACGGCCGCGATGCGGTGGCGGTGACCGTCAGCGCGGTCGATGCGCAGGGTCGCGCGGTGCCGACCGCCAACCTGAT
>NZ_VOSR01000911.1:0-3906 GCF_007997345.1 Mitsuaria sp. TWR114 | reverse complement strand
CTGCTGGCGCTGCTGGGCGGCTTCTCCGCGCGCCTCACCCACCGGGTGCTGCAACGCCTGGTGGACACCGTGGACTCGATGTTCGACAGCGACCGCCACCAACTGGTCGAGCAGACGCGGGCCCACTCGCAGGCCGAGGCGCGGCAGTCGGCGATGCAGACGCGGCTGGCGCTGGCGCGGCAACTGATGGGCGTGCAGGGCGAGCTGCTGGCGGCCGCGCCGGACGACGCGGCGCGGCAACGGCTGTCGGCGATGCTGGACGAGCTGCTGGCGGGAGCGCCAGCGTCGGGCACGGCAGCCCCGCCGGACGAACCCGGCGCGCCCGGAACTCCCGGAACTCCCGGAACGCCGGGCGGACCGGGCACGCCCGGCGTGCCGGACGGGCCCGGTGCCTGAGGGTTCACGGACGGGCGAGTCCCTCCCGGATGGCGTAGCGGGTGATGTCGGCCACGCCGCGCAGTCCGAGCTTGTGGACCGCATGCTCGCGGTGCGAGGCCACCGTCTTCTGGCTGACGCCGAGCTGCGCGGCGATGTGCTTGGTGGACAGCCCTTCGGCGAGCAGTTGCACGATCTCGCGCTCCTTGGGCGTGAGCCGGACGAAGGCGCTGGGCGCGGTCGCCGGATGAGCGCAGGCGATGACGGCGGCCTCGGTCAATGAGGGGCTCAGGTAGAACTGGCGCCGTCCGAGCGCACCGATCGCGCGCACCAGCTCATCCACGCCGCTGTCCTTGGCGAGGATGCCGCTGGCGCCGGCGTCGAGCGCCGCGCGCATGCGATGCGGCGGTTCCTCGTCGGCCAGGCAGAGCACGCGGGTGGAGGGCGATGCCGCCACGATGCGCTGCGTCGTGTCGACGCAATTGAGCCCGGGCAGCTCCATGTCCATCAGCACCACTTCCGGGCGCAGCCGCACGGCCAGCCGGACCGCCTCCTGGCCGTCGCCCGCCTGGGCCACCAGTTCCTGCCCGCCCTGTTCCTGGATCAGGGAGGCCAGGGCCTCCCGCAGCAGTTGATGACGCGCGATCACCATCAATCGAGTTCGCATGCTTGTTTTCTCCCTGTGAATCGAGCCCTGCGACATGGGCTACGTGGGCGATTGCAAACAGGATTGGGAGGCTCCGCAATCGAGGCGATACCGCGAATGAGGTCAGCGATTCACCGAGACGCGCCTCGGTGCGCGACCGCGGCCCGATGGCTGCGCGAGGCCAGGCGCAGAGCGGGTGGGAGATCGGGCGCGCGCAACTGTAATGTCTTGCAGGATGGGCGTTGCGACCTCGCGACTTGGCCTGCGCGCCGCGTGCCGCCAGGGTGAGCGCATCGTCGGTTGTCCGGGCCGGACGCGCACGAGCGTCAATGCAGCTGCAGACGCGCGCGGATCTGGGCTCGGGAACTCTCAAGCACCTTCATGGCGAAGCTCGGGTTCGGGACGGCCCTCGCCAAGGTGAGGGCCCCGACCATCTCCATCTGGACGGAGCGGGCGAGCTCCCGGGGCTGTTCGTAGCCGACTTCCTGGAGCAACGCGGCCAGGGCCTCCAACGCCTTCTTCACGCCTTGCTCGAAGGCCTCTCGAACGGGGGGCGACATGCGCGGCAGGTCGCTGGCGAGCGCCGCCATGGGACACCCTGCCTCTCGCTGCTCGAGGTGTTCCCGGCTCAGGTAGCGGTCGATGAGGGCCGCCAACCCTGCGTCGGCGGACAGTCCTTCCAGGCACTCCTCCAGGGTGCTGGCGCTCTCCTCGAACATCAAGGTGATCGCCTCCTGGATCAACTCGTCCTTGGATCCGAAGTGCGCATAGAAGCCGCCATGGGTGAGCCCGGCCTGGGACATCAGCGCCGCGATCCCGATGTTGTCGGGGCCGTGCAGCCGCACCGCCCTCGCGGCCGCGGCCACGACCCTCTCGCGGGTGCGTTGTTTGTGTTCCGAGTCGTAGCGCATAGCCCCCTCAACCATTCGAGTGCGGTCCGCTGGTCCCGCAGACCAGCCCGCAGTTCTCGGAAATCATACGGTTCGGATTGGACTGAGCTCCCCAACCCGTCGTCCGCCGTTTTATATTACGCTCAACATTCAATGCGCTGATCGGGCGCATCTACCCATCAATCGACGGGCTGGGAAGCCCTGCAAGAGGAGACCGAGAAGATGATGTTCCGCAAGAATCACCGGCAGTCGATGCTCGTGTTCGTCACCGGGATGGCCTGTGCCACCCTGGGCCATGCCGCGGCCTTCAAGCTGAAGGAACAAAGCGCGGCGGGTCAAGGTCGGGCTTTCGCGGGCTCGATCAGCGAAGGCGGCGATGCCTCCGTGATCGCGAACAACCCCGCCGCCATGGCCCTGCTCGACGGGCGCCTCTTCCAGGCGGATGCGGCGGTCGTGAACTACTCGGCCAAGTTCAATGGCGCAGGCCGCGATGCGCTCGGACGCCCGCTTTCCGGCGGCAATGGCGGCGACGCGGGACAGACCGCGGCGATTCCGTCGCTGTACTTCCACTCGCCGTTGACGGACCGGATCCATCTGGGTTTCTCGGTGACCGCTCCCTTTGGTTTCAAGACCGAGTACGACGATGGCTGGGTCGGCCGCTACCAGGGCGTCAAGACCTCGCTGAAGGTCATCGACGCTGGCGTGTCCGGCTCCTACAAGGTCAACGAGGCGCTGTCCCTCGGGGTCTCGGTATTCGCCGAACGCCTGGATGTCGAGCTCCGCAACGCGGTGGACTTCGGCGCCCAGTTGGCAGCCTCCCGTGTCCCCGGGTTCCTGCCCACCAGCGCGGACGGCTATCTGGACGTCAAGGGAGACAACACCGAAGTGGGCTATACCCTGGGCGCGCTGCTGCGTCCCGCTGAAGGCACCACGATCGGCCTGGCCTATCGCTCGGAGGTCAAGCACAAGGCCAAGCGCGCCGACGTCACCTTCACGATCCCGGCGGCCGCGAACGCCGTGCTCTCCGTCGCGGCACCGAACACTTTCGTCAACACCACCGTCAATACCGAGCTGACGATGCCTGCCTCGTGGACGCTCAGCCTCAGCCAGCGGCTGAACGATCAATGGACGGTGATGGCCGACTACTCCCGTACCGAGTGGAGCAAGTTCGACAAGGTCGTGCTGGACTTCGCGTCGAACCTGCCGAATCAGACGCTGGACTTCGGCTACCGCGACTCGTCGTTCTACTCGGTGGGAGCCGAGTACAAGCTGAACGACGGCTGGACCCTCCGAGGCGGCTTCGCCTACGACCAGACGCCGGTCACCGATGCCGTGCGGGATGTGCGCGTTCCCGATGTGAGCCGCAGGTGGTTGTCGCTCGGCGCGACCTGGCGCGCAAGCAAGCAGCTCGCCTACAGCATCGGCTTCACCCACCTCTTCATCAAGGACACCAGCGTCAATCTCACCTCGCCTTCTGCCAGCACGCTGCAAGGGACCTACAAGGTCGGCAGCGACATCCTGGCGGTGTCCGCGCAGTACAGCTTCTGAAGGGAGCGGCCCTCGCTCTCGAGGTCCTTCCGCTCGCGTTTCAAGCAGTCGTCAGGCGAAAGCATCGGCGCGCCCGACTGAAGCGACGCGGACAGGCAGTTCCAGGGGTTGTCGTGCGAGTCCCCTCACACGCAACTCATTCACCCCGGACGGCAACGTCCGGGGTGTTTTTTCTGGGTCAATGAAGACCTCCCACGCGCGTGCGGGGCCCTACCCCTTCATCGGCTTGCTGAGGAAGCGCGAGCCCGCCGCGACAAAACGCCAGGGGCGATCGACGCCTTGCTGATGCCGATGCGGGTCCCGCAAAGCACCTCGGCCTGGCGCGACGGCGGCAGCAGTTGAAACGGCGGGGCGTCGAGCGAGGCCCCGCCCAGCGAGCGATCGATGCCCAGGGCCTCCCCGACCCGCCCCGGCCCCGAGGCGAGCAGGCGCGGCACCGCGGTGCCG
>NZ_VOSR01000910.1:0-1145 GCF_007997345.1 Mitsuaria sp. TWR114 | reverse complement strand
CTCTCCCGCAAGCGGGAGAGGGAGCCTTCAGCGGCGCGGCGCGCGCGAGGCGGGTGACGCGGGGGTCACGAGGGGGTGATGGGGGGATGAGGCGGGCGGCACGGCGCGTCAGGGCTGGAAGCCGCCGACGTCGGTGTGGAAGTCGCCGATCTCGGTCCATTCCTGCAGGTTGGCTGGCACGGCGAAACGCTCGGCCAGCGCTTTCGCGGCTTCCTCCGCCGTCGCGAAGGAATCCCCCCACGGCATGCTGTCGTGCTTCACCCGCCAACGCCGTGACAGCCGCGGCTTGATCGTGAATGTGCCCTCCAGACTCTGGAAGACGTATGAGACGGTATCGAGGTCCATGCTGAGCTCCGGAGCGCCTCCGACCCGGCGACCCTAACCCACCGGGCGGCAACTGTCATTCCCGAGTCGCGGATGCGGGGGACGGTCCGGCACTCGCACGGGCGCAGGGCGGCGTGCCGGCGGCGGCATGTCGCTTGCCGCATCCTGCGCACCCATGACACACCCCTGGCGATTCTTCCGGGCGGGCGGCGCCGATCAGGCACGCATCGACACCGCCGGCGACCTCCTCCATCTCCGCGACCTCGACCAGAAGCGCTGGGTCGCGCTGGCCTGTCCCACGCGCGGCCTCGAATTCGACGAACGCACCCTCGACCTGATCGACCTCGATCGCGATGGCCGCATCCGCGCGCCGGAGTTGATCGCCGCCTGCGAATGGGTCGGCGCGCGGCTCAAGGACTGGCAGCCGCTGCTGCGCGGCGAATCGCGGCTGGCGGTGGCGTCGTTGTCCGACACCGAGGAGGGACGGGCGCTCGCCGAGGAACTGCAACGCACGCTGGCGCTGGCGGGACAGGCCGCGCCGGCCGAGCGGTCCGACATCGGCCTGGACGAGATCCGCGAGCGCCAGTCGCACCTCGTCGCGGAGCGGCACAACGGCGACGGCATCGTGTCGGTCGCGGCCTTCGAGGATGCGGGCGACCGCGCGCTGGCGCAGGCCATCGCCGACGTGCTGGGCGCGGTCGCGGATGCCGGCGGCGAGCCCGGGATCGACGAGACGCGCATCCAGGCCTTCTTCGACCAGGCCGCCGCCGTGCTGGCCTGGCATACCGAGGGCGAGGCCGACTGCGCCGGCCGACGCGCCG
>NZ_VOSR01000091.1:0-3063 GCF_007997345.1 Mitsuaria sp. TWR114 | reverse complement strand
CCGAGCGCGAGGCCTGGATCGCCGAGCGCCGCGCCGAACGCGCCAAGCGCCAGGCCGCCTCCGGCAACGCCCGCTGACCGCGACGAGGGCAAGGCCATGGCCATGAACCCGTCCCGTCCCTTCATCGAGCGGCCGGTCGCGACCTCGCTGCTGATGCTGGCCATCCTGCTGGCGGGCCTGCTGGCCTACCGGCTGCTGCCGCTGTCGGCGCTGCCCGAGGTCGACTACCCCACCATCCAGGTCACGACGCTCTATCCGGGCGCGAGCCCCGACGTCATCTCCACCACCGTCACCGCGCCGCTGGAGCGCCAGTTCGGCCAGATGCCGGGGCTGGGGCAGATGACCTCGTCGAGCTCGGGCGGCGCCTCGGTGATCACGCTGCGCTTCTCGCTGGGCCTGTCGCTGGACGTGGCCGAGCAGGAGGTGCAGGCCGCGATCAATGCCGGATCGAACCTGCTGCCCTCCGACCTGCCGATGCCGCCGGTCTACAGCAAGGTCAATCCGGCCGACGCGCCGGTGATGACGATCGCGGTGACCTCGCCCTCGCTGCCGGTCATCAAGGTGCATGACCTGGTGGAGAACCGCCTCGCGCCCAAGCTGTCGCAGGTCGACGGCGTGGGCCTGGTGAGCATCGCCGGCGGCCGCCGGCCCGCCGTGCGCATCCAGGCCAACCCGAGCACGCTGGCCGCGCTGGGCCTGTCGCTGGACGACGTGCGCAGCGCCATCGCCTCGGCCAACGTCAACCAGGCCAAGGGCAGCTTCGACGGCGCGCAGCGCGCCTCCACCATCGACGCCAATGACCAGCTGCGCTCCGCCGCCGAGTACCAGAACCTGATCATTGCCTGGAAGAACGGCAACCCGCTGCGGCTCAGCGATGTCGCCCAGATCGTCGACGACGCCGAGAACCTGCGTCTGGCGGCCTGGGCCGACACGACGCCGGGCGTCATCCTGAACGTGCAGCGCCAGCCCGGCGCCAACGTGATCCAGACGGTGGACCGGGTGAAGGCGCTGCTGCCCAAGCTGCAGGGCACGCTGCCGGCGTCCGTCGACGTGCAGATCCTGGCCGACCGCACCACCACGATCCGCGCCTCGGTCGACGACACCGAGATCGAGTTGCTGCTCGCCATCGCGCTGGTGGTGGCGGTGATCTTCCTGTTCCTGCGCAGCGGCAGCGCCACGCTGATCCCCAGCGTCGCGGTGCCGCTGTCGCTGGTGGGCACCTTCGGCGTGATGTACCTGGCCGGCTTCTCGATCAACAACCTGACGCTGATGGCGCTGACGATCTCCACCGGCTTCGTCGTCGACGACGCGATCGTGATGATCGAGAACATCGCCCGCTACGTCGAGGAAGGCGACTCGCCGATGGAGGCCGCCTTCAAGGGCTCGCGCCAGATCGGCTTCACCATCATCTCGCTGACCGTCTCGCTGATCGCGGTGCTGATCCCGCTGCTGTTCATGGGCGACGTGGTGGGCCGGCTGTTCCATGAATTCGCGATCACGCTGGCGGTGGCCATCCTGATCTCGGCCTTCGTGTCGCTGACGCTGACGCCGATGATGAGCGCGCGGCTGCTGAAGCCGGAGACCGAGCAGAAGCACTCGCGGCTCGGCACCTGGTTCGGCGAGAAGTTCGAGGCCATGATCCAGGGCTACGGCCGCGCGCTGGATTGGGTGCTGGACCGCCCGGTGCTGACGCTGCTGGGCTTCGCCGCCACGCTGGCGCTGACCGCGCTGCTGTACGTGGTCGTGCCCAAGGGCTTCTTCCCGGTGCAGGACACCGGCCTGGTGCAGGTGATCACCGAGGCGACGCAGAGCACTTCCTTCGATGCGATGAGCGAGCGCCAGCAGCGGCTCGCCGAGGTCTTCCTGAAGGATCCCGACGTCGACCACATCGCGTCCTTCATCGGCGTGGACGGCGCGAACGCCTCGCTGAACACCGGCCGGATGCAGATCACGCTCAAGCCCTTCGCGCAGCGCCACGCGTCGGCCACCGAGGTCATCGCGCGGCTGGGCGACCTGAACCGCCAGGTGCCCGGCATCACCGCCTACATGCAGCCGGTGCAGGACCTGACCATCGAGGATCGCGTCTCCAAGACGCAGTACCAGTTCCTGCTGAGCTCGCCGGACTCGACCGACCTGCAGAAGGCCAATGACGCGCTGCTGGCGCGGCTCAAGCAGCTGCCGCAGCTGGCCGACGTCGCCAGCGATCTGCAGAACCAGGGCCTGCAGGCCTGGGTGCAGATCGACCGCGAGGCGGCCGGCCGGCTCGGCGTCACGGTCGCATCGATCGACACCGCGCTCTACAACGCCTTCGGCCAGCGGCTGATCTCGACGATCTACACGCAGGCCAGCCAGTACCGCGTGGTGCTGGAGGCGGCGTCGGAATTCCGCAGCGGCCCGCGCGCGCTCGAAGGGCTGTATGTGCCGGGCAGCACAACGACGACCAGTGCGACCGGCACGGCCACCACCACGACGGTGCAGGTGCCGCTGAGCTCGGTGGCGCAGATCGTCGAGCGGCCGGCGGCGCTGGCGATCAACCATGTGGCGCAGTTCCCGGCCGCGACGATCTCGTTCAACCTGCCGCCCGGCGTCGCGCTGGGCGACGCGGTGCAGGCGATCAAGGCCGAGCAGGCGAAGCTGGACCTGCCCATCAGCGTCGAGACCAGCTTCCAGGGCGCGGCCGAGGCCTTCAGCAATTCGCTGTCCAGCACGCTGTTCCTGATCCTGGCCGCGGTGGTCACCATGTACATCGTGCTGGGCGTGCTCTACGAGAGCTACATCCATCCGGTCACCATCCTGTCGACGCTGCCCTCGGCCGGCGTCGGCGCGCTGCTGGCGCTGCTGATCGGTGGGCTGGACCTGGGGATCATCGCGATCATCGGCATCGTGCTGCTGATCGGCATCGTGAAGAAGAACGCGATCATGATGATCGACTTCGCGCTCGAGGCCGAGCGCGAGCAAGGCCTCGATCCACGCGCCGCGATCCACCAGGCCTCGCTGCTGCGCTTCCGTCCGATCCTGATGACGACGATGGCCGCGCTGCTCGGCGCGCTGCCGCTGATGCTG
>NZ_VOSR01000909.1:0-1622 GCF_007997345.1 Mitsuaria sp. TWR114 | reverse complement strand
GCTGGCGCCGTCGCTGGCCTACGCCAAGCCCAACTACGCCTGCGCCGCCGGCACGACGCCCAACCCCGACGTCGCCGCCACCCAGCCCAGCACCTGCTTCACCCCGGCCACCGCCGCCAACACCGACGGCATCGACGTGGTCGAGAGCTCCAAGGTCAGGATCGCGCACTCGTCGATCAGCACCGGCGACGACCACATCGCGATCAAGGCCGCCGACGCGCCGGCCTCCGACATCTACATCGCCCACAACGACCTGTACCACGGCCATGGCATGTCGATCGGCAGCGAGACCACGCAAGGCGTGAACCAGGTGCGGGTCGACGACCTCAGCATCGACGGTTTCGACGACGCGCAGGTCAACGGCCTGCGCATCAAGACCTACGACAGCGTCGGCGGAACGGTCAGCAACGTGATCTTCGCCAACGTCTGCATGCGCAACGTCAAGCAGCCGCTGATCTTCACGCCCTACTACAGCTCGGGCAACCACAGCACCGCGCCCAACATCAACGACATCCTGCTGCAGAACATCCATGTGCTGAGCAGCGCGAAGTTCGGCGCCGGCAAGCTGGTCTTCCGCGGCTATCGCAACGGCAGCGTCGTCAACCCGCTGAAGATGACGCTGGACAACGTCGTCTTCGACTCGACGAGCTTCCTCACCGCCGACGGCAAGAAGGGCGGCCCCACGCAGCCGGATGACGCGACCCTGACGCTGGGCCCCGGACCGGTGACGATCCCCTTCGCGGCGTCGTCGACCTTCAAGCTGATCGACCAGCGCGCCGGCTCCCAGGCACCGCGGGCCTGCGACAGCGCCTTCCCGCCCTTCCCCCTGGCCGAATCGCCGATCTGAACGCGGGCTATCGCGGTGGCGCGATGGCCTGCCGATGCGATACAACCCTCTCATCGAACGAGGGAGACCATCGTGACCGCATTCAGCAACCTGAAGATCGGTGTCCGCCTGACCGGCGGCTTCGCGGCAGTGATCGCGCTGCTGATCGTGCTGGCGGTGATCGGCGTCACCAAGATCAGCGCGGTGGACGCCAACACCGAGGTCATCCTGCATGACCGCTTCGTCAAGGTGCAGCTGGCCCAGACCGTCGAGAACGAGGTCAACAAGCAGCTCCGCGCGATGCGCACCGCGCTGATCGTGTCCGACCGCGCCATCGTCGACAGCGAGCTGGCCAAGCTCGAGGCCTCGCTGCCGCTGGTCGGTCGCGCGATCGACCAGCTCGGCGCGACGGTGCACAGCGAACGCGGCAAGGCGGCGCTGCAGGCGCTGGTCGAGGGCCGGGCGAAGTTCAAGGACAAGGAGCGTCAGCTGGTCGACCTGATCAAGGCCGGCAAGGTCGACGAGGGCCGCACGCTCCTGGTGACGGACATCCTGCCGCTGCAGACCGTCTACCTGGGGGCCGTCGAGCGCTTCGTCGAGACCCAGGCGGAGAGCATGGAGGAGTTCGGCGCGCAGGCCTCGGCGCTGGCCCGCGGCGCCCGCACGCTGATGATCGTGCTGTCGGTGATCGCGGTGCTGCTGGCGGTGGGCATCGCCGTGCTGCTCACGCGCTCGATCACCCGGCCCATCGCCCAGGCGGTGCGGGTGGCCGAGACGGTCGCCGCCGGCGACCTCA
>NZ_VOSR01000908.1:0-632 GCF_007997345.1 Mitsuaria sp. TWR114 | reverse complement strand
TGGTTGGTCGTCAGGACAGCGAGCACACCCGCACGGTTGAGCTGTCGCACTGCCTCTCCGACACCCGGTAGCAACTCGATCTGGTCGGGCGACTTCAGATGGTTCACCTCGCGGTTCAAGGTGCCGTCCCGATCCAGGAACACCGCCTTGCGCAGCCGCCGCCAGGACAGGCGCTCCGGCAGGCCGACCTCATGTCGCGCTCGACCTTGTCGAGGCGGTCCGGGGTGCCCATGTCCTTGATGTACTCCGGCGTGACGTAGCCGCGCAGGCACAGACCTTCGGCGAGCATTGCGGGGAACATGTGCTTGGCGATGTCGGCCTTGCCGGTCGCGGGCGTGACCGTGGTCAGGGACTCGTTGCGGACGGCGTAGAGCGCAGCGTTCACCAAGTTGCGCAGGTCCTGCCCTTCCGGATGCGGATAGGGGTGGATGCCGCGTACGAGCCCCTGGTCGTCGATGTCGACCAGGTCGGAGTCGTAGGGATGGTCATTCGGGTGCAGGAACAGCGTGGCGTTGGCGTCGGAAGCCAGGTGCGCGTTGAAGAATCGACGCAGGTCGATGTCCAGGTAGGTGTCGCCGTACAGCAGCAGGAACTGCGGCGTGAGCGCGTGCAGGGCGTCGCGCAGCGCGCCG
>NZ_VOSR01000907.1:0-17369 GCF_007997345.1 Mitsuaria sp. TWR114 | reverse complement strand
CGATCCCACCAACGGCATCCGCATCACGGCCGCGGTGCACGACGCGCTGACCCAGGCGCTGGACTTCAACTTGGCCGCGGCCGACTTCGACAAGGCCTTCGCCGCGCTGCTGCCGGCCGGGCAGAACGACGTCTACGGCCAGCCCTACGCCGGCCGCGCGATGAGCGCCAGCCGCCGCGCCGCCGCGGTCGACCACTACGAATCGACGATGGCCACGCTGCTCGGCAAGACCGAGACCAGCAGCGCCACGCAGGACAGCGCCGGCGGCGCCGTCGCGATCACCAAGTTCCAGATCCGCGCCGCCGACAACCAGTACGTGCCCTACGAGGGCAGCAACGCCGACGCGAAGAAGGACTTCCCCAAGGGCTTCTATCCGGCGGTCGGCTCGGGCCTGGCCTACAAGGGCAGGAACGCCGACGGCGCGCTGGAGTTCTGGGGCATCACCGACCGCGGCCCCAACGGCGACAGCCCGAGCGCGCCGCGCCCGGACACCGGCGCGGTCGTGACGACCAAGATGTTCCCCGCGCCAAGCTTCGCGCCGTCGATCGGCGTGATCACGCTGGGCAAGGACGGCGCGGTCATCACCAGCCTGAATCCGCTGAAGAACCCCGACGGCTCGAAGGTCACCGGCCGCCCGCTGCCCTTCGGCGCCGTCGGCAACAGCGCCGAGGTGCCGCTGGCCGACACCCTGAAGTTCGACCAGACCAAGGGCAACTTCGACGCGAACGGCCTGGACAGCGAGACGCTGGTCCACGACGCCGCCAACAAGGTGTTCTGGACTTCGGACGAGTACGGCCCCTTCATCGTGAAGATCGACGCGGCCAGCGTCCAGGTCGTCAAGCGCTACGCGCCCGGCACGACCGCCGGCAGCCTGCCCGAGGTGCTGAAGCATCGCCGCCCCAACCGCGGCATGGAAGGCCTGACGATGGACGCGGCGACCGGCCGGCTGCATGGCTTCCTGCAGAGCCCGATCGATCCGGTGGACGCCGCCGGCAAGAGCATCGAAGTCGTCGACAGCGCCGACCTGGACCAGGACGGCAAGACCACCGACAAGGTCAAGGTGCGCGACTTCGCCCAGTTCGCGCGCTGGATCGAGTTCGATCCCAAGACCGAGACCTCGCGGCTCTACGCCTATCCGCTCAGCTACCCGCTCGCCGCCAAGGGCGAGAAGTGGGACCGCAACCGCACCGGCAGCGCCAAGCTCGGCGACCTGGTCTCGCTGGGCAACGGCAGGTTCATCGTCATCGAGCAGGGCGCCGACTCGACCGGCGCGGTGCGCAACTTCCTGATGCTGGTGGAGCTGCCGGCCGCGGCGACCGACATCGCCGCCATCGGGATCGAGCTCGAGCGCAACAGCATCGATGGCGTGACCGCCTCGGCGGTGACCTGGGCCCAGGTCGTGAAGCTGAAGAAGACGGTGCTGCTGGACCTGAACGCCGCCGGCTGGAAGGCCGAGAAGGCCGAGGGCCTGGCGGTCGTCGACGGCAACACGCTGGCGCTGATCAACGACAACGACTTCGGCCTGAAGTCGACGCTGGTGGACGCCAAGGGCAAGCTGCTGGCCGGCGATCCGACCGAGTGCAGCGTCGACGCCAACGGCGTGATCGTCCAGGACGGCAGCTGCGCGGCCGGCGCGGTCACCGCGCGCGTGACCCGCGGCAACGAGGTCGACCGCCTCACCCACCTGTGGCTGTTCAAGTTCCCGAAGGCGCTGAGCAGCTACGCGGCGCCCTGACCGGCCGGCGGCCCGGTCACTCGCGGTCGGGTCTACCCGAGGTGTCCTCCGGCACCTCGGCGGCCGCGGGACGCTGACGGAGAATGCCCGCCAGCAAGAACTCCAGGCTGTCGCGCATGACCCGTCACCCCCTCGCCCGCACCACGGCGGCCGCGCTTGTCGCGGCCGTTTCCCTTGGCGCCGCCCCCTTCGCCCAGGCCGCGACGCCCGCGCCCGGCGCGGCCGCATCCGCACCCGCCACCGCGCCCGAAGCGCCGCTCGACCAGCTGCCCTACACGCCGAGCCTGGACACCGCGGCGATGGATCGCAACGCCGATCCCTGCGACGACCTCTACCAGTACGCCTGCGGCGGCTGGATGGCGGCCAACCCGATCCCGCCGGACCAGGCGCGCTGGTCGGTCTACGCCAAGATGGCCAACGAGAACCAGCGCTACCTCTGGGGCATCCTGGACAAGCTCTCGGCCGCCGATCCGGCGCGCAGCGCCAACCAGGCGCGCATGGGCGACTACTTCGCCGCCTGCATGGACGAAGCGGCGGCCGAGCGCCACGCGCTGGCGCCGCTGCGGCCGCTGCTGTCGCGCATCGACGCGCTGAAGGACCGCCGCGATCTGCCGGCGCTGCTGGCCGCGCTGCACCTGGCGACCAACAACGAGCGCGTGCTGTTCCACTTCAGCTCGGGCCAGGACATGGCCGACTCGACGCGCGTCATCGCCTTCGCCTACGCCGGTGGGCTGAGCCTCCCGGACCGCGAGTACTACTTCAAGGCCGACGAGAAATCCCGCACCCTGCGGGACCAGTTCGTCGCGCATGTCGCGCGCAGCTTCGAGCTGCTCGGCGATGCGCCGGAGGCGGCGCGCACGCAGGCACGGCAGGTGATGGCCCTGGAGACCGCGCTGGCGCGCGCCTCGCTGAGCCGCGTCGACAAGCGCGATCCCTACAAGGGCTTCCATCCGATGAAGGCGGCCGGGCTGCAGGCGCTCACGCCCGGCTTCGACTGGGCGGCCTACCAGCGCGCGCTGGGCCTGGACCCGCAGACGGCCTACAACGTGACCGAGCCGGCCTTCTTCAAGGCCATGGCCAGGGAACTGCGCCAGCGCGACCTCGCGCAGTGGCGCCATTACCTGCGCTGGCAGCTGGTCAGCAGCCAGGCGCCGACGCTCTCCGGCGCCGCGGTGCAGGCCAACTTCGAGTTCTTCGGCCAGACGCTGCAGGGCGTGCCGCAGAACAAGGCGCGCTGGAAGCGCTGCGTCGAGCTGGTCGACGCGCAGCTCGGCGAGGCGCTGGGCCAGGAGTTCGTCGCCCGCAACTTCAGTCCCGACCTGAAGGACAAGACGTTGACGATGACGAAGCAGATCGAGGACGCGATGGCCGCGCGCATCCAGTCGCTGAGCTGGATGAGCGAGACCACGAAGCAGCGCGCCCAGGAGAAGCTGCATGCGATCGTCAACAAGGTCGGTTATCCGGACCGCTGGCGCGATTACGGCGCGCTGACCGTCGCGCGCGACGACTTCGCCGGCAACGTGATGCGGGGCAATGCCTTCGAGCTCAAGCGCCAGCTGGCCAAGATCGGCAAGCCGCTGGACCGCGGCGAGTGGGGCATGACGCCGCAGACGGTCAACGCGTATTACGACGCGCAGATGAACGACATCAACTTCCCGGCCGGCGTGCTGCAGCCGCCGCTGTTCGACCCCAAGCTGGATGACGCGCCGAACTACGGCAACACCGGCGGGACCATCGGCCATGAGCTGATCCACGGCTTCGACGACGAAGGCCGGCAGTTCGATGCCAAGGGCAACCTGCGCGACTGGTGGACGAAGAAGGACGGCAAGGCCTTCGAGCAGCGCGCCGCCTGCGTGACCAAGCAATACGCGCAGTACGTGGTCGTCGACGACATCCGCATCAACAGCAAGCTGACGCTGGGCGAGGACCTGGCCGACCTGGGCGGCCTGGTGCTGGCGCATGCGGCTTGGAAGGCGCAGATCGCGGACATGTCGCCGCCGCCGGCGGACCGCGACGGCCTGACGCCGGAGCAGCGCTTCTTCGTCGGCTTCGCGCAGTGGGACTGCAGCCATGCGCGGCCGGAGTACGCGCGCGTGCATGCGCTGACCGACCCGCATTCGCCGGGGCGCTACCGGATCAACGGGGTCGCGGTGAACATGCCCGAGTTCGAACGGGCCTTCCACTGCAAGCCGGGCCAGAAGATGGTCAAGCCCGACGCCGAGCGCTGCCGCATCTGGTGACGCGGCCCGGCGGGCCTCGCGGCGCGAGGGCCCGCCGACCCGGGCCGCTGACGTCAACCGATCAGCAGGTCCTCGGCCGTCTTGCCGGCGGCCAGCGCTTCCTTGAACCAGGTGGGACGCTTGCCGACGCCGGTCCAGGTGCGACCGGCGCCATCGTGGTATTTCGGCGTGCCGGCGCCGCGCGGCGCCTTGCGCTTGGCGGTGGTGGCCGCGCGGGCCGGTTTCGCGGCGGCCTTGCGGCCGGCGCGCGGACGCTGCAGGGTCGCGCCGAACAATTCCTCGGGGGTCAGGCCGTAGTGATCGATGGCCTCGCGGATCCGCGCGACCACGCCGGAGATTTCCTTCGCGCGCAGCGCCTCGGCTTCCTTCTGAAGTTTCTCGATCTGACTCAGGACTTGTTTCAAGGATTTCGCCATTCGGCTGACTCCATTCGGGGTGAATTGACCTGGGCATCTGCCTCTGTGTCGCTGACCTCCCGGGCGCGACTGTAGCGCCCTGAGAGCGAGCGATGCGGAAACGACACAGCCTGTCCCATTGACACGGGGTGGCTCGACTGATTCCAGTAGGGCGCCGGGTGACATATATGTCGATTGCGCAGTCCATGCCGGGACGAGACATCGGTTCATTGCGCTTCGGCAAGAACGCGGGCGGCGACGCGATTCGCCGGGAATGGACAGGGAGCGCGCTCCTTAGAGTGAATCGTTCATTCACCGCAATTGCTGGACGGAGTGCCGCGATGGTTCGATCCACACACCCGATCAATGCGCCGACCTACCTGCGCCTGCGCGACCAGATCCGCGCCGACATCGAGGACGGCTGCTGGCGCCTGGGCCAGCATCTGACGCTGCACGAGCTGAGCGCGCATTACCAGGTCAGCAACGTGCCGGTGCGGGAGGCGCTGCTGCAACTGCAGGGGGACGGCATGGTGGACATGCGGATGAACAAGGGCGCGGTGGTGCGGGCGGTGGACGCGCGCTTCATCGAGGAGTATTTCGACGTACGCGAAGCGCTGCACACGATGCTGCTGGCCCAGGCCTGCGGGCGGCCCGAGGCCCGCGAGGCGGCGCAGGGGCCGCAGGTCGAGGCGCTCGTGCGGGCGGTGGAGGAGGCCGCCCGAGATGGCCGTGCGCGGGAGCTGCTGGCGGCCGACGAGACGCTGCAGGAGGAACTCGCGCGCTGGGGCGGCAATGCGCAGGCGCTGGGGATGCAGGCCTCGCGCGGGCGGCTGCTGGAGGCGGTCCGGCGCTCGCGCATGGCCTTGTGGGCGTCGGAGCTGGACGTGCTGGCTGTCCAGGACCGGGCGGTGGTCGAGGCGATCCGGCAGGCCGACCCGGTCACCGCGGGCGAGGCGATGCGCCGCCATGTCGCGGCCGCGCGGACCTACATGCTGCGCCTGCTGCGGCTGCCCGAGCTGCCGGCGCGTGTCGAGGGCGCGTCGTTCGCGCCGGGTTCGACCTCGAGCGAGGCGCCGGACGCCGACTGAGTGGCCTCGATCGGAGGTCGCGCTGACCGCCGCAGCCCACCATTCGGCGCGGTGCTGTTCACGGGGCGCCGTTCACAGGGGCAGGGAGCTCGCCTTCAGGCAGCGCAGCACGAAGCTGGACTTGCTGTGGCGCACGCCGGGGATCTTGTAGAGCTTCTCGCGCAGCAGGCGTTCGTAGTCGCGGGTGTCGCGCACGGACAGGCGCAGCACGTAGTCGTAATCGCCGGAGACCAGGTAGGCATCGATGACCTCGGGGATGGCCTCGAGGTGGCGGGCGAATTCCGCCATCGCCGCGTCGGTGTGCTTGTTCAGGGTGAGCTGCACGATCAGCTGCTCGGGCCGCCCGATCTTCTCGGCGTTCACCTTGACGGTGTAGCCCTCGATCACGCCGGATTCCTCCAGCCGCTTGATGCGCGTCCAGCAGGGCGAGGTGGTCAGGCCGACCTCCTCGCTGACCTCCTGCAGGCTGGCGCGAGCGTTGCGCTGCAGCGCGCGCAGGATGGCGCGGTCGAACTTGTCGAGCTTGATTTGCTGATCCATCACGCTTCCCAAGGAAGATTTGCTGTGCGGCGGATTCTATGAGGCAAGAACGGCAACCCTTTCCGAGCCAGTGCCGGGACACTGGACGCATGAATGCCAGGTTCGACGGCGCCCAGGTCAGCGCCCGCGGCGCGGTCATCGACGCGCCCTGTTCTCCCTCCTCCCCTTCATCGCCGGCCAGCGCCGGTCCTGTCGCGCCGCTCGGGAACGCGCCACCGCGCAATGGCGCCCAGACGCTGCTGGACACGCTGGTGGCCTGCGGCGTGGACACCGTGTTCGGTTATCCCGGCGGCGCGGTGCTGCCGCTGTACGACGCGCTGCACGGCGAGCCGCGCCTGCGCCACATCCTGGTCCGCCACGAACAGGCGGCCGTGCATGCGGCCGAGGGGTATGCGCGCAGCACCGGCCGGCTGGGCGTCGTGCTGGTGACCTCGGGCCCCGGCATGAGCAACACGACGACGGGCCTGCTGGACGCGCTGTGCGACTCGGTGCCGGTGCTGTGCATCAGCGGCCAGGTGAACAGCGCGGCGATCGGCACCGACGCCTTCCAGGAGTGCGATGCGCTGGGCATCTCGCGGCCGGTGACCAAGTGGAACGCGCAGTTGCGGCCGGGTGGCGACGTCGCGGCGCTGGTGCGCAAGGCCATCGAGATCGCGCGGGGCGGTCGTCCGGGCCCGGTGCTGCTGGACGTGCCGAAGGATGTGCAGCTGGCGCCGGCGCGTCCCGATAAGGGGCTTGATGCAAGGCCCATCGCGCGGACCGCACACGAGCGGCCGCCGGCGACGGCCCTGCCCGTCTCGCCCATCGTCGACGTGCGTGCGGTGGAAACGGCCGCGGACTGGATCGCCACCGCGCGCCAGCCGGTGTTCTACGGCGGCGGCGGCCTTGTCAACGCCGGGGACCAGGCCTGCGCCGCGTTCGCGGCCGCGGTGGCGCTGGCCGGCGCGCCCTGCACGCTGACGCTGATGGGGCTGGGCGCGGTGCCGGCGTCGTCGCCGCACTGGCTGGGCATGCTGGGCATGCACGGGACGCTGGAGGCCAACCTGGCGATGCATCACGCCGACCTCATCGTCTGCGCCGGCGCGCGCTTCGACGATCGGGTGACCGGCCGGCTCGATGCTTTCGCACCCAGTGCGCGCGTGATCCACCTCGACATCGACCCCTCGTCCATCGACAAGGTCCGGCGCGCCGACCTCGCCCTGTGCGGGGACGCGCGGACGCTGCTGCCGCGCCTGCGCCGCGCGCTGGAGCGACGCCCGATGCCGCCGGAGCGCTTGGCCGACTGGTGGGCGCGGATCCAGGACTGGCGCTCGCGCCGATCGCTGGCCTTCGAGGACACGCCGGAGGTGATCGCGCCGCAGGCGCTGATCGCGCGGCTGCAGGCGCAGCTCGCCGGCCGGGACGCGATCGTGTCGACGGACGTCGGCCAGCATCAGATGTGGGCGGCGCAGCACCTGGCCTTCGAGCGCCCGCGGCGCTGGCTCACCTCGGGCGGCGCCGGCACGATGGGCTACGGCCTGCCGGCGGCGATCGGCGCGCAGGTGGCGCATCCGGGGCGGCTGGTCGTGTGCGTCAGCGGCGATGCGTCGATCCTGATGAACCTGCAGGAGATGGCCACGGCGCGGCAGCACCGCGCGGGGGTCAAGGTCGTGCTGTGCAACAACGGCCACATGGGCATGGTGCGGCAGTGGCAGGAGCTGCATCACGGCGAGCGCTACAGCCACAGCTACAACGCCTGCATGCCGGATTTCGTCGCGGTGGCGAAAGGCTTCGGCTGGGAGGCGGCGCGGGTCACGCGGCGGGATGCGCTCGATGCGGCGCTCGCCGAGTGCCTGGCGAGCGACGGCCCGTATTTCCTCGACGTGGCCGTCGCGCCGGTGGAGAACTGCTTCCCGATGATTCCGGCGGGGAAGGGGCATCACGAGGGGATGGTGGCGGCCCGGACGCCCTAACCCCCGCGGCAACTTGTCATCGACCGTGCGGGATCAAGTCGCCCATTCCTTGAATCGCCGTTGGCACTCTTCCGAAGGGAATCGGGCACCCGCCGCCAACATGCGATGAAGGGCCGCCGCGAGCGCGCTTTCGTCGACAACCGCGTGCGCCAGCAGTTGATCGAGCAGCCACAGCGCGCCGTGCACCGCCATGCCGTCCTTCTGGGCTTGCCTGCGCAGCCGGCCATCGCCGGTCAGCAAGGGCAAGCCGGACTGCCGCGCCAGGTAATAGCAGGAAACGTCCGCCAGAGAGCTGTTGTTGTGCTCGGCAGTGAGGTGCATGAGGTCCGCCACGGCCTCGCTGCCAAGTGATTCCACGATCAGACCGCGCCGGGTCAGCTCTTCGTGGGCAAGGTCCTGCAGTTCGTGGAGGACAAAGTCGGTGCTGCAGAAGCGGAACGGGAGTCGGAAAAGGACGTCCAGGAGATCAGCGTTCCGGAAATCAATCCAGATGTTGGTATCGCTGACGTAGACCCGCTGCATTCATGCTCCCACCGGCGCTGAGAGGGCGGGCTCGAGCGTGTCCAGCGGACGTTGCAGGAACTCGGCGGCACGGGACGGGGTGAAGAGGCCCTCGGCCAGGCCCCAGAACACGAGCGACTCGAAACGTCGCGGTTGCTCCGGCAACAGCGCCTCCGGCTCCGCGGTGCGCCAGCCAGCCTGGGAGAACTGGATGACCGCTGCCTTGTAGCCGGCCTCGTTCAGCAGGCCGAGATCCTTCAGGCGACGAAGGGCCACCTGCATCGAAATCCCGTAGCGCCGCTTTGCATTCAGGAGCTCCGCAGGATGCACGCGTGATCGGCGGTGACTGCCGAAGTCGAGCAGCACCTGTGCGCCGGGATAGAGAAACGCGCCGGCGAAGCGATGACAGCATCGCTCCTTGTCGGCTTCGGACATGTCCTCCGGCAAGGCCATCACCCAGTGGCCGAGCTCATGTGCCGCCGTGAAGCGCATGCGCTCACCTGGCCGCGCGGTATTGAGCGCGATCAGCACATGTTCGTGATCCTCCGTGGCGGCGCACGCACCGTCGAAGTCATCTTGCGCATCGAGCAGCGCCACCTTGATGCCGCGCTCTTCCAGCAACTGCGTCAGGTTCGCGATGGCATCGCCGCCGATGCCCCAGTCGCGGCGCAGGCGCTCCGCCGCGCTCTCCGCCGCGTCGAAGGACTCGACCTGAAGGATCTGAGGGGCCGTCGGGGCGATGCGGACATTGACGGCGTCGAAGCAGCGCTCGAGACCGATATAGCGTTCGAGGTGGTCGCGCATCTGCTCTTCCACCTGTCGCTGCCGGTACTTCGGCATGCGGGCCAGCTTGCGGAACTCGAGCGGCGACAAGGTCACGGCTTCAGCGCGGAAGAAGTACTCGGGTCGCACGCCCAGAGCTTTGGAGAACTGGAGCAGGCGCGTCGAATTCGGGATGGCGTCGCCGCGCTCGAACTTGCTCAGTGCTTGCTTGGTGATGTCACCGATGGCCTGGGCCAGTGCGTCAAGGCTGAGCCCTTTCAAGACGCGGGCCCGCCGGAGTCGGTCGTGGATCATCGCGTGCTCCTAGGTTGACGGGAATTCTATTCCTGATCGTTTCGTCAACCAACGACTGATTCAAGTAGCGTGTCCAGTCGCGCCCCGGCTACAGGAGACCCCCAATGACTCGTCCCTTCGCTCCGAGCAATCCCGAGCTCTTCGAACAAGGCCTGCAGACCCGACGCGAGGTCCTCGGCGATGCGTACGTCGATGCCGCGCTGCAGAACGCCACCGACTTCACCATCGACATGCAGGAACTGGTGACCCAGTACTGCTGGGGCGATGTCTGGAACCGGCCGGGGCTGGACCGGCGCTCACGCTCGCTGCTGAACCTGGCGATGCTGACCGCGCTGAACCGGCCGCACGAACTCAAGATCCACGTGCGCGGCGCGCTCAACAACGGGCTCACGCGCGAGGAGATCAAGGAGGTCTTCCTGCAGACGGCGATCTACTGCGGCGTGCCGGCGGCGATCGATGCGTTCCGCGTCGCCGCCGAGGTGTTCAAGGAGATGGACGCCTGACGCGCGCCGCCCGCTTGGCGCGGCGCGCGCGGACTCACTGCAGCAGTTCGGCCACGGACGGGTCGATGCCGGGCGGCGGTGCGCTGCAGTCGCTGCCGATCCACTTGTGGACCGACGTCGATTCATAGGTGATCGGCATGCCCTGCGCGGTCGTGCCCTTGAACGTCACCTTGACGGTGGCGCTGGACTTGTCGGTGACCTGGTAGGAGCCGTTGCCCATGCCGCTGGCCGTCGCGCTCTTGCAGCTCATCGTGAAGGTGCCGCTGGTGGCATCGCCGGGCTTCACTTGCGTGGTGCAGTCGTCGACGCTCTGCGGCTTGGGCAGGGCGAACTCGGGGCTCTGCTGGCAGTCCAGATGCGGGCTGGCGCCGGTGGGCAGGCCGACCTTGGCCATCGCGGCGGCGAGGCTGCTCTTCTGCTGCGGCGTCAGGGCGCCGTTGATTTCGAAGATCGTGGGCATCTTCCGGCCGTTGAGCGTGTTGACGCTCGCGCTGGCCCACAAGCCGGGCTTGACGCTGATGGATTGGGCTTGGGCGGGCGCCGACAGCGTCAGCAGGCCCAGCGACAGGGCGAGCGCCGAAGCGGCGGCGGAAGAGAGACGGAAGCGGGAAGCGCGCATGCGTGAGCCTCGTGGAATCGGACGACGAGGCGCAGTCTCCACGGGCACGGCTACCGCTGTCGAGGCGGCTTGCCCCCTTCAAAGGGGGCGGGTGTGACCGAGGTCATGTCGGCCGGTGGACCGGCATGCCATGCCGTGCCGTCCTCGAAAGTGACCCGCGTGACGGCGGCGTGGGATTGCGGGCAGCGCATCGGACGGGCCGGTGACTGATCACGCGGCCGGTCGAATTCATGGCTCATGTCGACGTGATGCGCCGGCGCGATGCTGCCGTCGCTGATCGAAACGCCGGCGAACTCGCTGAGCACCTCGTGGCCGGTGCCGCGCTCGCGAACGCAACCGAGCTCGACAGCGACGATGCCCCGCGGGCCGCGGTTGGTCAGCACCAGGGCGAGCTCGCCGCGCACCGGCTGGAGCTCGAGCACCATCGGCGCGGTCGGCAGGTCGATCCAGTCGGGCGGATAGACCGGAGGGGAATGCGGCTCGGATTGCCCGAGCGCGGGCAGGCCGGCGATGGCGAGGAGCAGGCCGGCGAAAGGGGGGGCGAGGCGGGAACGGGTGATCACACGTCGATGTTGGCCGCGCGCAGCGCATTCGTCTCGATGAACTCCCGGCGCGGCTCCACCTCGTCGCCCATCAGCATCGTGAACACCCGGTCCGCCTCGATCGCGTCCTCGATCTGCACGCGCAGCAGGCGGCGCACCGTCGGGTCCATCGTCGTTTCCCACAGCTGCTCGGGGTTCATCTCGCCCAGGCCCTTGTAGCGCTGCCGGCCCACGCTCGATTCCGCCTGCGTCATCAGCCAGGCCATCGCGCCGCGGAAGTCCGTCACCTTGCTTTCCTTGGCCTTCTCGCCTTCGCCCTTGCGGATCACCGCTTCCTCGCCCACCAGGCCCTTGAAGGTCTTGCCGGCCTCGGCCAGGACTTCATAGTCCGCGCCGTGCACGAAGTCCGCCGTGATGATGCTCGAGCGCACGTTGCCGTGATGGCGACGGCTGATGCGCAGCAGCTGCTTGTCGGTGCGCGGATCCGTCTCGGCCGTCACCACCGCGTCGTGCAGCGCCGAGGCCAGCGCCGTCGCGGAGATCTCCGCCGCGTCCTTCGTGTCCAGGTTCAGCGACAGGCCCGACGCCAGCAGGTGCAGCGCCTCGCCGTCCATCCAGGCGGACAGGCGCTCGATCACGTTCTGCGCCGCCACGTACTGGCGCGCCTTGGTCTCCAGGTCCTCGCCCTTGAGCACCGGACCCGCGCCCACGCCGGCCGTGTGCAGCTCGGCATCGTTCAGCGCGACCTTCAGCAGGAAGCCGTCCAGCTCGTGGCCGTCCTTCAGGTACTGCTCGTGCTTGCCGACCTTGACCTTGTACAGCGGCGGCTGCGCGATGTAGATGTGGCCGCGCTCCACCAGCTCCGGCATCTGCCGGTAGAAGAAGGTCAGCAGCAGCGTCCGGATGTGCGCACCGTCCACGTCCGCGTCGGTCATGATGATGATGCGGTGGTAGCGCAGCTTGTCCGGATTGAAGTCGTCGCTGCCCGCGCCGCGGCCAATGCCGGTGCCCAGCGCCGTGATCAGCGTGATGATTTCATTGCTGGTCAGCAGCTTCTCGTAGCGCGCCTTCTCGACGTTCAGGATCTTGCCGCGCAGCGGCAGGATCGCCTGGAACTTGCGGTCGCGGCCCTGCTTCGCGGAGCCACCGGCGGAGTCACCCTCCACGATGTAGATCTCGCACAGCGCGGGATCCTTTTCCTGGCAGTCCGCCAGCTTGCCCGGCAGGCCCATGCCGTCCAGCACGCCCTTGCGCCGCGTCATCTCGCGCGCCTTGCGCGCCGCTTCACGCGCCCGCGCCGCCTCGACGATCTTGCCGCAGATGATCTTGGCGTCGGTCGGGTTCTCCAGCAGCCAGTCGCCCAGCTTGCTCGCGACGATTTCCTCCACCGGGCCGCGCACTTCGCTCGACACCAGCTTGTCCTTGGTCTGCGAGCTGAACTTGGGCTCCGGCACCTTGACGCTGACCACGCAGGCCAGGCCTTCGCGCATGTCGTCGCCGGTGACGTCGACCTTGGCCTTCTTGGCCAGTTCGTTGTCCTCGATGTACTTGTTGATCACCCGCGTCATCGCCGCGCGCAGACCCGTCAGGTGGGTGCCGCCGTCGCGCTGCGGGATGTTGTTGGTGAAGCAGAGGACGCTTTCATTGAAGCCGTCGTTCCACTGCATCGAGACCTCGACCCCGATGTTGGTGTTCTGCTCCGACATCTTGTCGCCCTGGGCGTGGAAGATGTTGGGGTGCAGCGCCGTCTTGCCCTTGTTGATGAACTCGACGAAGCCGCGCACGCCGCCCGCGAAGGCGAAGTTGTCTTCCTTGTTGTTGCGCTCGTCGACCAGGCGGATCTTCACGCCGTTGTTCAGGAACGAGAGTTCGCGCAGGCGCTTGGCCAGGATGTCGTAGTGGAACTCGGAGTTCTGCGTGAAGATCTCCGTGTCCGGCAGGAAGTGGACTTCCGTGCCGCGCTTGTCGGTCTCGCCGACGATCTTCATCGGGCTGGTCTCGAAACCGTCGCGGACCTCGATCAGGCGGTCCTGCGGCACGCCCTTCTTGAACTCCAACTGGTGGACCTTGCCTTCGCGGCGCACCGTCAGGCGCAGCGTCTTGGACAGCGCGTTCACGCAGGACACGCCCACGCCGTGCAGGCCGCCCGAGACCTTGTAGCTGTTCTGGTTGAACTTGCCGCCGGCGTGCAGCTCGGTCAGCGCGATCTCGGCCGCCGAGCGCTTGGGCTCGTGCTTGTCGTCCATCTTCACGCCGGTCGGGATGCCGCGACCGTTGTCGATGACGGAGATCGAGTTGTCGGTGTGGATGGTGATGACGATGTCGTCGCAGTAGCCAGCCAACGCCTCGTCGATCGAGTTGTCGACCACCTCGAACACCAGGTGGTGCAGACCGGTGCCGTCCGAGGTGTCGCCGATGTACATGCCGGGGCGCTTGCGCACCGCCTCCAGGCCTTCCAGGATCTGGATGCTGGACTCGCCGTACCCCGCGCCGTCGTTCTGCGGCGCGGGCGTCGGGGTGTTCTCAGGAGTGCTGTTATCGGTCATCGGAGGGGTACTCAGGCCGCCGCGGCGGCCGCTGAAAAAACTGGCTGGAACCCCCGCCTGGCGGGGGCAGGGGGTGCGCAACGTTCACGCTCCGGGGAGCGAAGGTCGCGCAGCGACCTTAGATCCTCATCGGCATGACGACGTACTTGAAGCCGGTGTGTTCGGGGATGCTGAGCAGCGCGCTGGACGAGCTGTCGTTCAGGTCCACCCGCACCATGTCCTGCGACATGTTGGCCAGCACGTCCATCAGGTAGGTCACGTTGAAGCCGGTTTCGATCTGGTCGCCGCCGTAGTCGATCTCGAGTTCTTCCTTGGCCTCTTCCTGCTCGGCGTTGCTCGAGGCGATCGACAGCAGGCCCGGCTCGAAGGACAGGCGCACCGCCTTGAACTTCTCGCTGGTCAGGATCGCGGCGCGCTGCAGCGCGGCCAGCAGCGGCTGGCGGCCCAGGATCACGTGGAAACGGTGGTTCTTCGGGATGACGCGGTTGTAGTCGGGGAACTTGCCCTCGACCAGCTTGGTCACGAACTCCATGCCGCTGAAGCTGAACTTGGCCTGGTTGCCGGCGAAGCGCATCTCGATCGGAGCGCTCTCGTCGTCGCCCTTGCCGCCGTCCTTGAGCAGGCGCATCAGTTCCAGCACCGTCTTGCGGGGCAGGATGACTTCCTGCTTGGGCATCTCGGTGTCCGTCTCGGCCTGGGCCAGCGCCAGTCTGTGGCCGTCGGTCGCGACCAGCGTCAGGGTCTTGCCCTCGGCCACGAACAGGATGCCGTTCAGGTAGTAGCGGATGTCATGCACCGCCATCGCGAAGTGGACCTGGTTGATCAGGCCCTTGAGCGTCTTCTGTGGCACGCTGAACGCGGGACCGAAGTCGGCCGCTTCCTGCACCAGCGGGAAATCGTCGGCCGGCAGCGTCTGCAGCGTGAAGCGGCTCTTGCCGCCCTGCAGCGTCATCTTGTTCTGGTTGGACGTCAGGCTCACCGTCTGGTCCGACGGCATCGAGCGCAGGATGTCGATCAGCTTGCGCGCGCCGATGGTGGTGGAGAAGTCCCCGTCGTCGCCCTCGAACTCGACCGTGGTGCGCACCTGGATTTCCAGGTCGCTCGTGGTCAGCTCCACCTGCTTGCCCTGCTTCCGGACCAGCACGTTGGCCAGGATGGGCAGGGTGTGGCGCCGTTCCACGATGCCGGACACCGCCTGCAGCGCGGCAAGCACTTTGTCCTGGCTGTCTTTCAACACGATCATGTCAACCTCTCTCCACTGTTGGCTGTTCGGGCGAACGCGGCATTTTCGCTGAAGGCGAAGGCGTTTTTCCTCATCCCTTCAGCGTTTGCTCCAGCACATGCAACTGCTGGTTCAACTCGGTGTTCTTCTGACGCTCGCCGCCGATCTTGCGGACCGCATGCAGCACCGTCGTATGGTCGCGGCCGCCGAACAGCTCGCCGATCTCCGGCAGGCTCTTCTGCGTCAGCTCCTTGGCCAGGTACATCGCGATCTGGCGCGGCCGGGCGATGCTGGCCGGGCGCTTCTTCGAGTACATGTCCGCGACCTTGATCTTGTAGAAGTCGGCCACCGTCTTCTGGATGTTCTCGACCGAGATCTGCCGGTTCTGGATCGAGAGCAGATCCTTGAGCGCCTCTCGCGCGAGCTGGATGTTGATTTCCTTGTGCGAGAAGCGGCTGTAGGCCAGCACCTTGCGCAGCGCGCCCTCGAGCTCGCGCACGTTGGCGCGCACGTTCTTCGCAATGAAGAAGGCCACGTCCTCCGGCATCGGCGCGCTTTCGGCCTCGGCCTTCTTGATCAGGATGGCGACCCGCATTTCCAGCTCGGGCGGTTCGATCGCAACGGTCAGGCCGGCGTCGAAGCGGCTGGTGAGGCGCTCGTCGATGTCCACCAGACCCTTCGGATAGGTGTCCGAGGTCATGATGATGTGGGCCCGCTTGGCCAGCAGCGCCTCGAACGCATTGAAGAACTCTTCCTGCGTGCGGTCCTTGCCGGCGAAGAACTGCACGTCGTCGATCAGCAGCAGGTCCAGCGAGTGGTACTTGGCCTTGAGCTCGTCGAAGGTCTTGCGCTGGTAGTTCTTGACCACGTCCGAGATGAACTGCTCGGCGTGCAGGTAGAGCACGCGGGCGTCGGGGCGGTCCTTGAGCAGCGCGTTGCCGACGGCGTGGATCAGGTGGGTCTTGCCCAGGCCGACACCGCCGTAGATGAACAGCGGGTTGTACATCTGGCCCGGCGCGCCGGCGACGTGCAGCGCCGCGGTGCGCGCCATCTGGTTGGCGCGGCCGGGCACCAGCGTGTCGAAGGTCAGGCTGGTGTTGATGCGGTGGCGGGTGGCGCTGGGCGGGACGTTGGGGGTCGCGCCCGGCTGGATCAGGCTGGCGGCGGTGGCCGGCGCCGCGGGCGGCTGGGCGGCCACGGGCGCGGCGGCCGGACGGGCGGCCACCGAGGCCGGCACGGCCGGCCGACCGGCCGCCGGCGCGCCCAGGCCGTGCTGGTTCAGCACCTGGCCCATGGTCATGCTGGACGGCTGCGTGCGCGGCAGCGGCGCGATCGCCTCGCGCGGCGCCAGCGACAGTTCCAGGCGTGCCGGCTTGCCGGCGAGCTCGGTCAGGATGGCCTCGATGCGGCCGGCGTACTGGCTGCGGATCCAGTCCAGCTTGAATCGGTTGGGGACACGGAGGGACACCAGGACGGCCTCGTGGCCGTTCTCTTCCTGCTGGGCGACCTCTGCCGGGGGCAGCGGACGGATCCAGGTATTGAATTGCTGCTCAGGCAGTTCGGCGGCCAGGCGTTCGCAGCCGCGCTGCCACAAGGCCGCCCCTGACAAGTCTGCGCTCATTGTGGAAAACTTATTCTTCGAGCGGCCGGATTGTACCGATGCGAGACCGCGAAGCCAGGGTTATCCACAGATTTTTTGCCCCGGTCAAGTGCTGGTAATCCCCGTGCCTGCCAGCCTCCGGATTGACCCTGATGCAAATCTTTGCTGTAATCGCGGGTTTTCCGGACGCCCGGACGTTGCTGCGTGGGCCTCCGCTTTTCGAGCGGCTTGCGACATCCCTCCGAGATGTCCACCGTCGCCACCGTCCGCGGCGCCAAGGTGGCGCGAGGCGACGGGAAGTACCGAAGATTTCCAAGAGGTTGAACATGAAACGCACTTATCAAGGCTCCAAGACCCGTCGCGCCCGCACCCACGGCTTCCTGGTCCGCATGAAGACGCGTGGCGGCAAGGCCGTCATCGCCGCTCGCCGCGCCAAGGGCCGCAAGCGCCTGGCCGTCTGAGCGAAGCGCAAGACGACTCCGACAGCACCGTGATCGGCCGCATCGTGCGATCGGCCGATTTCGAGCGCGTGCTGGGCACCCCCAGCCGCGCACGCAGCGCGCACTTCGCCGTGCATCACCTGGCCGCCAGCCCCTCGCTGCCGAAGCGCCGTCCATCCACAGGAACGGCTGACTTGTCCACAGGTGATGCACCGATTCATCCCCAAGCTGTGGATGAACGGTCCTCCGCGAACGTGGCGCCCACCCCCGTTGAATCGGTTCCAGCCGCGCCCGACCGGGCCTGGCTGGGCTACGTCGTGCCCAAGCGGCACGCGAAGCGCGCCGTGACGCGGGCGCTGCTCAAGCGCC
>NZ_VOSR01000906.1:0-535 GCF_007997345.1 Mitsuaria sp. TWR114 | reverse complement strand
GGCGGTGATGGAGGCCGACGAGATCGTCGTGCTGAAGCAGGGCCGGATCGTCGAGCGCGGCCGGCATGAGGACCTCATCGCCCTGGGCGGCTGGTACGCCGGCCAATGGCGTTATCAACAACTGGAGGCCAGCCTTGACGCCGCCTGAGACCGCGTCCGGCACGGACAGCAAGACGCAGCCCGACCGCCACTCGCCGCGCGAGGCGCCGCGCCGCTCAAGGCCCGTTGATCACGGGCTCGTCGATCAGGGACGCGTCGCCTCGGGCATCGCCGACGAGTGGTGATGCGCGATCAGCCATTGCCCGTCGCGCCACTGGTACACATAGGTGTAGCGCGCCTTGACCGAGCTGCCGTCGGCGAAGCGGAAGGTGTAGGTGCCGACGTCCTGCGCGACATTGCAGTCGATCTTGATGACGCGCTTGTCGATCGTTCCCTGCGGCTTGTTCTTCAGGAACTTCACGAAGTAGTCACGGATCTCGGCCGGCGTGGTGCGCGGCTCATTGGTGACGGTGGGCAGCAGCACGGCATCGGGCGC
>NZ_VOSR01000905.1:0-4539 GCF_007997345.1 Mitsuaria sp. TWR114 | reverse complement strand
GCGCTCGACCTCGCCCAGGCGCAGCTCGCCCAGGTCCTGGACCAGCACCGGCACGCCGGCGGCCGTCTTCACCACCACGTGGCCCATGTCCTGCAGCGAGCGCAGCAGGCCGACGCCGCGCACGACGTAGGACTGCTCGCCGCGGTCGATCACGCTGCCGCCGCCGCTGCTGTTGTTGGCGTTCAGCGCGTCCACGACCTGGCTCAGCGTCAGGCCGTACTGCGTCAGCCGCGCGGGATCGAGCGAGAGCGTGAACTGCGTGGTCAGCCCGCCGAAATTGGTGACGTCCACGACGCCCGCCACCTTCTTCAGCCGCGGGATGACGGTCCAGGCCTGCAGCTCGGAGAGCTCGCGCAGGCTGCGCGTGGGGCTCTCCAGCGTGTAGCGGTAGATCTCGCCGGTGGGCGAGGTGTAGGGGTCCAGCCCCGGCCGCGCGCCATAGGGCAGCGAGAGCTCGGCCAGGCGCTCCTGCAGCCGCTCGCGCGACCAGTAGCCCTCGACGCCGTCCTGGAACACTACGGTCACCAGCGACAGGCCGAAGAGGCTGCGCGTGCGCAGCACCTGCATGCCGGGCGTGCCGAGCAGGGCGCGCTCGATCGGGATGGTGATCTGCTGCTCGACCTCCTCGGCGGCCAGGCCGTTGACCTGGGTGACGATCTGCGAGGTCACGTCGGCGATGTCCGGATAGGCCTCGATGGGCAACTGCCGGAAGCTGTGGACGCCGTAGAGCGCGGCGAAGGCGAAGACCAGCCAGACGATGCCGCGGCGGTCGAAGCACAGGGTGACGAGGCGCTCAATCATGGAGGAGCACTCCATCGCGCACGACCACGCGCTCGCCGGGCCGCAGGCCCGAGACGATCTCCACCTGGTCGCCCAGCGCGGCGCCGACGCTCACCTCGCGGGCGACATATCGACCCGGCGCGCGTTCGACGAAGACGCGGGTGAACAGGCCCTCCTGCAGCAGCGCCGAGGCGGGCACCACCGGCGCCGGATGCGAAGGGCCGGCGAAGCGCAGCTTCACGAACATGCCGGGCCGCAGGCGGCCGTCGGCGTTGTCCAGGATCAGGCGGACCTTGACGGTGCGGGTGTCGGGATCCAGCACCTCGCCGATGTAGCGCACCGTGCCGGCGCGTGGATCGTCGGGATAGGCGTTCAGCACGACCTGGGCCGACTGCCCGACGAAGATCCTGGCCAGGTCCTTCTCCGGCACGGCGGCGGTCACCGAGACCCGGCTCAGGTCCGCGATCGTCATCAGCGGCGCATTGACGTCGTTCCAGTAGCCGCCCGGTGCGGCGTTCATCTCGATGACGCGGCCGGCCAGCGGCGCGCGGACCGACAGGCGACGCCCGGCGTTGTCGTCCGCGCTCGCGCCCAGTTGCGCGAGCCGGGCCTGCGCGGTGCGCAGGTCGTTGGCTGCCTGCGCGTGGGCAAGCTGCGCGGCCTCCAGGTCCTTGCGCGCGGCGATGTCGGCGTCGAAGAGCAGCTGCTGGCGGTCGAGGTCGCGGCTCGCCTGCGCGGCCGCGTCGCGCGCCCTGGCCGCGTCGCCGCGGGCCGCGCTCAGGTCGGAGGAGTCCAGCGTGAAGAGCACGTCGCCCGCGCGCTGGCGAGCAGGAGCAGGCAGGCCGGGGTCGTGAACGACCGTGGCGTGCCGCGATCGGTGATGCGGAGGAAACGGAGAGGCAGCATGAGGGGCTCCTGCGGGCGACGGCCGCAGGACGCCCCTCAAGCGTGGGCTGGAGGGATCCGGGCGGTCGTCGCTCGCGGCGAAGGGAATCGGCGAGGGGCAGCGGCGGGTGCCGCGTGGCGTCGACAACTGGGGTCGGGATCCATGGGGGCTCCTTGGGGACTGGACGGGCAAGCGGACAGGCCGGGCCGCCAGTGCGACGCGACGAGCGGCAGGTTACGCAGCCCTTCCTGAAGAAACCCTGAACTTGCGGCCATGTCCGGGCTCACACCCGAAAGTCATTCAAGCCTGATCTGTTGCGCCGGCAGGATCGCGCCGTCGGCCGCGGAGCCATGCCAGCGCCGCAGCGCGCGCTGGAAGAACAGGCTGTTGGGCAGTTGCAGGCTGGTGCCACTGGCCGGGTCGCCGCTTTCGAGCAGCGTCGTGTAGACCAAATTGATGTCGACCACGCGGCCCTTCACGCCGGGCTTGTCGCCGGATTCCAGCAGTTCCACGACGTCGCCGACGCGGAAGGCGCGAGTGACGTAGATCAGCAGCGCGCAGAAGAGGTTGGACAGCACGCTCCACGCGGCGAAGAACGCGACCGCGCCCACGGTCGCGAAGCCGGTGAAGGCGGTCCAGAGGACGGCGCCGGAGACGCCCAGCCGCTCCAGCGACCAGAGCACGGCGCCGCCATAGATCAGCACCGCGACCGAGCGCAGGAAGACCGTGGCGACGGTCACGGGCAAGGCGTAGGCGCTGGTGAGCTTGCGGGTGAGGTGGCGCGCGATGCGCATCACGAGCCAGGCGCCCAGACCGATCAGGATGACCTCGATCAGCGGGACCAGGAGGTCGAGCCACTCGGCGGCCCAGGCGGGCAGGACATCGTGCAGGAGCCGGTTCAACTTGTTCATGGGAGGCGAGTGTCGGTGTCTTCGGCGGGGAATGTCTGTATCGGCATGAACGCCCTCGCCCCCGCGAGGAGGGAAAGGGCAGGGAGAGCGGCTGCTTCGAAGGGCTGCAGCGCGGTGGTGCGGTCTCGTGTGCCCGAAGGGTGGGACAACCGAAGAGCCGGCCGCGCGGCGGCACGCGGTTAACCTCCGGCGGCCGCTCACGTCCCGTGTGGCGGCCTCGCTCGCGAGGAGCGCCGGCCAGGCGCCCCGCCGCGTTCCTTCACTGCCCGAGGGCCTTCATGCATCGACTGTTCCGAGTCCTGGCCTCCGTGTGCGTGCTCGGCCTGTCCGCCACGGCCGCGCGCGCCGACGACAGCACCCGCATCGCCTTCGACAGCTTCACGCCCAAGTCGCTCTTCGACCTCGCGCGCGAGCGCCGCGCGCAATGGGTACCGACGCCGGTATGGGGCGATCTGAGCCTGCCGGCCGGTGTTGCCGGACCGGTGCCCGCGATCGTGCTCGCGCACGGCAGCGATGGCGTGGGGCCGGGTCTGCAGCAGTGGGTCCAGGCCTTCAACGGCATCGGCGTGGCGACCTTCATCGTCGACAGCTTCGCGCCGCGAGGCGTGTCGTCGACCGCGGCGGACCAGACCAGCGTGCCGGCCGCGGCCAACGTGATGGACGCCTTCCAGGCGCTGCGGTTGCTGTCGGCCGACCCCCGCATCGACGCCAGGCGCATCGGCATCATGGGTTTCTCGCGCGGCGGCACCGTGGCGCTGCAGACGGCGCAGTTGCCGTTTCTGCGGGCTGTGGTGAAGACCGGCCAGGCCTTCGCGCTGCACATCGCGACCTATGCCGGCTGCTCGCAGATCTATACCTCGCCGAACCTGACGCGCGCGCCGCTGCTCAACCTCGTCGGGGCCGCCGACGACTACACGCATCCGGAGCCCTGCGAGGCTCTGGCCGCCGAGTACGCCACGCTGGGCACGCCGGTGGAGACGCATCGCTACGCCGATGCGCATCATGCGTGGGACAGCCTGCTGCCGGTGCGCTACCGGGCCGATGCGACCAGCGGCTACGCCTGCGGCGTCATCCGCACCGACATCCCGACCTGGGTGGTGACCTCCGAGCGCACCGGGCAGGTGATCCCGTCGGACCAGCTGACGGCGTTCATCAACGCGTGCATGACGCGCGGCGCGCACGTCGGCCGCAACGAGGCGGCCTTCCAGGCCTCGCGCGAGGATGCGACGCGCT
Source organism: Mitsuaria sp. TWR114 (assembly GCF_007997345.1). NCBI lineage: Bacteria > Pseudomonadati > Pseudomonadota > Betaproteobacteria > Burkholderiales > Sphaerotilaceae > Roseateles > Mitsuaria sp. TWR114. The sequence continues at coordinate 729 of NZ_VOSR01000905.1, read as the reverse complement.
TTGTGCGGCGCGTGTTCTTCGGTCAGTGAAGGCCGCGGCGAATCGGCACACACGTCCGCCAATATCGGCTGTTCGCGCCGGCGGTCGGTGTTGTGAACCGAGCGGGGGCGCCCCTCGCTTCAAGGCGCGTGCGCGAGCGCGAAATCCAGCGCCGCGCACACGGCCGTCACCTGCGCCGCGACGCATTCGTCCGGGGTGGTGCGCGGGCTGTCGGGATAGACCTCGGTGGTGGTCGTGAAGGGCGCGCCGGTGAGGCTCGCGCACAGGCCGGACTGGCGCACCGGGAACTCGATCACGCCGTCCGCGATCACCGGGAAGCCGATGATCCGGCCTTGCGCGTCGGGCGGCGCGATGTGGGTCACGCGCCGCACGGCCTCGATCACGGCCTGCTGGAAATCGAGCCGCGTGGTCTCGCTGTCGCCGACCAGGTAGAAGCCGTCCGGCACGCCGTCGCGGTCGGGCTCCTTGCCGTCGCGGGCCGCCAGCGCCGGCTGGAATTCGGTGGCGTCGGTGTCGGTGGTCTCGTGCAGGTCGATGTGCAGCAGGAACCGGCCCGCCAGGGGCTCGACCAGCGCGATCAGCGCGCTCGACTCCGCGGCCTCGCGGCGCGCGCCGAAGTTGCGGTTGGGATCGACCGCGTGGTAGTTCCAGCGGCAGATCCGCTCATAGGCCCAGGGGCTGACGCAGGGCACGACCAGCAGGTTGACGCGGCCGGCGTAGCGCGCCGCG
>NZ_VOSR01000904.1:0-876 GCF_007997345.1 Mitsuaria sp. TWR114 | reverse complement strand
GCCCCGCACCGTCTTGAGCAGCGGCAGCGCGTGCCCCTCGTCGATCTTCGCGCGCAGCCGGCGCACGTAGACGTCGACGACGTTGGTGAGCGGATCGACCTGCGCGCCCCACACGTTGGCCAGGATCCGTTCACGGCTGAACAGCCGGCCCGGCGCGCTCATCAGCAGCTCCAGGAAGGCGAGCTCCTTCGCGGTCAGCGTGATGGGCCGGTCGGCGCGGCGCACCTGCATGCGCTCGCGATCGAAGGTCAGGTCGGCCACGCGCAGCACGGCGGCCTCGACCCGCTGCTCGCGCCCGCGGCGCTGCAGCGCGACGAGCCGCGCGAGCAGCTCCTCGAAGTCGAAGGGCTTGACCATGTAGTCGTCCGCGCCCAGGCGCAGGCCGCGGACCTTGTCGGCGGTGCTGTCCATCGCGGTCAGCATCAGGATGGCCGCGTGATGGCCCTCGGCGCGCAGCGTCTGGCACAGGTCCAGGCCGCCCAGGCCCGGCAGCATCAGGTCCAGGATGATCAGCGCCGCCTCGCCGGTGCGGGCGCGGGCCAGGCCCTCGGGCCCGGTCGTCGCCACCTCGACCACGTAGCCCTCGGCGCTCAGGCCGCGACGCAGGAAGTCGGCGATGCGGGCATCGTCCTCGATGAGCAGGATCTGTCGGTTCATTCGTCGTGGGCACCGGCTGTCACCAGCGGCGCGTCGTGGGAGTCGGGAAAGATGAGGTGGACGGTGGTGCCGGCGCCGACGCGGCTCTCGATCTCGAGCGCGCCGCCGTGCGCGGCCAGGATGGACCGGGCGATCGACAAGCCGATGCCGGTGCCGTCGGCGCGATGGTCGCGGGCCAGCCGCCCGCGCATGAAGCGCTCGAACACCAGCGGCAGCTCG
>NZ_VOSR01000903.1:0-3321 GCF_007997345.1 Mitsuaria sp. TWR114 | reverse complement strand
ATCACCGCGGCCAGCGGACTGCGGTAGCGCACCAGCACCATGCTGACCTCGAGCGCGGCGTCCGCGTGAGCACCGGTGTGCTCGCGGTCGTGCTCGTGCTCGTGCTCGTGCTCGTGCTCGTGGTCCGCGGCGTGGCCGTGATCCTCGGCGCGGTCGCGGTCGCGGTCGCTGGCGTCGTCGCGGTCGCTGGCGTGATCGTCGTGGCCCCTGCCCTTCGATTCGCGGGCCGACTTCGCCGCGTGCCCATGCGCCGCATGGGCCTCCCAGACCGAGGCCAGGTCCGTCAGCACCAGCCGGTCGACCACGCCGCCCGTCGGCGCCAGGACGCCGGTCACTTCATAGGGGTGCTCGTGTTCCTCGCCGCCACCGGCCAGGCCGTGCGTGCCGTGGAACCGGTCGCCCGGCTTCAGCCCGGACTGACGCGCCACCTCGGCGCCCAGCACTGCCTGCATGGGCCCGGTCCAGCGCCGGCCCTGGGCGAGCTCCAGCTGGTAGAGCGCCAGGTAGTCCGCCGTCGTGCCGACGATGCGATGGCCGCGGAAGCTGTCGCCCAGCGAGATCGGCACCGCCTGCGCCACCAGCGGCTGCGCCTTCAGCTGCGAGACGGTGGCGAGCGGGATGTTCCCCGTCGACTGGTCCAGGTGGAACACGCCTGCCAGCAGGATCTGCATCGGACTGCCCTTGGCACCGACGACCAGGTCGATGCCGCCGAGATCGCGCCGAAGGCCTTGCTCCAGCTGCTCGCTGACCAGCACGACGAAACCGATCGCGGCCAGGCCCAGGCTCAGCAGCATCAGGTTGAGCGTCGTCAGCATCGGACGCGCCCAGAGGTATCGCCACGCCAGGCGCGGCAGGTTCAGCGGGGACCGGCTCATTGGGTGGCGCACGACGTCGGCAGCGGCATCGCCGCGCTGCCCATGCGCGTGAGCCTCAACCGTTGCAGCGCCGGCCACTCGCTCCAGACGGCCTCGATGCGGGCGTCATGCGAGGCGATCACCAGGCTGGCGCCGTGTTCCGTCGCCACGCGACGCAGCAGCGCCAGCGTGGCGTCACAGGCCTCGTCGTCGAGGTTGGCGGTGGGCTCATCGGCGAGCACGAAACGCGGCGCGCGCAACAACGCCCGCGCCAATGCCACGCGCTGCGCCTGGCCCTGGCTGAGCGCATGCGGACGTCGGTCCAGCAGTGGCGCTATGCCCAGCTCGGCCAGCAGGGCCGCGATCCGGGCCTCGTCCGGCTTGAGCCCTGCGGCGACGTAAGGCAGCGCGAGGTTGTCGCGCACGCTCAGCGAGGCGCTCAGGTGCAGACGCTGCGGCACGAAGCCCAGATGGGCGCCGCGCCAGGCGTCCCGCGCGGCCGGCGCGAGCGCGCCGACCTCCACCCCGTCCATCGCCAGGCGTCCCGCCGTCGGCGTCAGCAGTCCGGCCATCAAGGCGAGCAGCGTGCTCTTGCCGCTGCCCGAAGCGCCGCGCAGCAGCAGATGACCGCCGCGCGGCACCTCGAAGTCGGGAAAGTGCAGGTCGGCCGCGGCGGACGCCCCGTAGCGGAAGCGCAGCCCGTGGCTCGCGATCAGCGCGGCGGCGTCCGTCGACGCCATCAGCCGGCCGCCTCGTCCTTCAGCAGTTCCTTGAACTTCTTCGCGAACTTGTCGACCTTGGGCGCGACAACGAACGCGCAGTAGCCCTGCTCCGGGTGATTGGCGAAGTAGTCCTGGTGATACGCCTCGGCGGGCCAGTAGTTCTGCTCGGGCTGGACCTCGGTGACGACCTTGCCGCCATGGGCGCGCTGCGCCTCGTCCAGCACCTGCCGGATCACGCCGAGCTGCTCGGGCCGCGTGTAGTAGATGCCGGAGCGGTACTGCGTGCCGACGTCCGCGCCCTGGCGGTTCAGCGTCGTCGGATCGTGGATGGTGAAGAACACCTGCAGCAGATCCTCGAGGCTGACGACGCGGGTGTCGAAACGCACCCGCACGACCTCGGCATGACCGGTGTTGCCGGAGCAGACCTGCTCATAGTTGGGCTGCGTCACCTGGCCGTTGGTGTAGCCGGACTCGACGCCCAGCACGCCCTTGACGCGCAGGAACACCGCCTCGGTGCACCAGAAGCAGCCGCCTCCGAGGGTGATCAGGTCCTCGCCGGCCGGCAGGGAAACGGGATTCGGGGTGGTCGTCATGGCAGGTCCTCAAGGCTGGCGGGAAGTCTTCCCGCGACAGGCGGATTCAGATCGGGCGCGCGACCCGGAAATCAAGCCCGCCAGCATAGGCGAGCGACGCCCGCTCACTGTGCGCTGAGCGCCAGATCCACGCGCGGCTGCCAGGGCTTGTCCTTGTCGGCGCCGCGCTCGTCGTCCTTCGCATGCAGCTTCGGCGAGGCCAGGAACATGCGCGCGTTCGGCACGCCGCGCTCGATCAGCGCATCCCGCACCGCGACCGCGCGCTGCAGCGCCAGCTCCCGCAGCTGCTCGTCGGTGACGGTGTAGCTGTCCATCAGCAGCTCGCGCATCTGCTCGGCCGGGATGTCCTTGGTCAGGCCGACGAAGTTGCGCGGCTTGTTGGGCAGCTTGGCGTTGTCATAGACGACCTTGAGCAGGCGCGCGCGCTGGGCGTCGTCCAGCGTCACCGGCGCATCGCTCGCGGCGGAGGCCGCCGGCGCCGGGCCCGCCGCCTGTGTGCCCGCCGCCCGCCGCAGTTCGCGACGCCGTTCCGCGAGCAGCGCGTCCTCGAGCCGCGCCGCCTGGGCCGCGCGGCGCTCGCCGGCCGGATCCACCCAGCCGGTGATGCTCAGTTGCAGCGCCGGGCGGTCCGCCAGCACCCGGGTCAGCGGCTCGAGCTTCTTCGCCGCGTCCGGCTGCAGCGCGGCCGTGCCGGGCTTGAACTCGAGCTGGCTCATCTCCGCCCCGCCGCCGCCGGACAGCAGCGAGAACGGCGACATCAGCGCCTTGGTCAGCAGGTTGACGATGAGCTTGACGACCAGCCCGCCGACGCTGAACTCCGGATCGTTGAGCGAGCCGCTGACCGGCAGGTTGACGTCGATCACGCCGTCCCGGTCCTTGAGCAGCGCCACCGCCAGCTTGACCGGCAGCTTGGTCGCGGTCGGGCTGTCGATGCGGTCGCCGAAGGTCAGCTGGTTGAGCACGATCTTGTTGTCGGCCTGCAGCCGGCCGCCCGGCTCGATCTCGTAATGCACGCGCGTCGAGAGCTTGCCGCGCTCGATCGCATAACCGGCGTACTTGCCGGCATAGGGCGACAGCGGCGCGAGCTCGATGTCGGTGGCGCTGGCGGTGATGTCCAGCGCCAGCGGCGCCCCGCTCGGGTTCAGGCGGCCG
>NZ_VOSR01000902.1:0-1142 GCF_007997345.1 Mitsuaria sp. TWR114 | reverse complement strand
CCGGCCGTTCACGTAGACCAACTGGCCGCGCCCAGGTCGCCGATGAACAGCGTTGACCGCTCACCCGCCGCCGTGCCCGAAGCGCCGCGCAGCAGCAGATGACCGCCGCGCGGCACCTCGAAGTCGGGAAAGTGCAGGTCGGCCGCGGCGGACGCCCCGTAGCGGAAGCGCAGCCCGTGGCTCGCGATCAGCGCGGCGGCGTCCTCCGGCCGCTCGATGCCGCGATGCCGCCATTCGGTGAGCGGCACGAAGCGATGGCGCTCGGTCGGCTTGTCGGCCTCGTGCGAACCCGGATCGCCGTTGCCCATGCCGATCAGCCTCGCGGCGCCGTCGACTTCGAAGTCGATCCGCTGCCCGGCCGTGGGCACGACCCGGCCCTCGCGGTCGACCACGTTGACCGTGACCAGCGCCACGTCGGTGCCATCGGCCCGGATCCTGGCGCGGTCCACCGTCAAGCGCACCGCCGCGCCATCGCCGGTGGTGGCCACCGTGTCGGAGGCGACCCATTCGCCGCGCTTGTAGCCGCGCGCCACCAGCGTGCCCGGCTCGTAGGGCACGCTCCACTGCAGGTGCCCGTAGCGCTGCAGCGTCTTGCGGCCCAGCGAGCGACCGTTGAGCAGCAGCTCCACGTCCTCGGTGTTGCCGTAGACGCGCACGTCGATCGGCTGGCCTTCGCGGCCCGGCCAGTTCCAGTGCGGCAGCAGGTGGACCATCGGCTCGGTGGTCCAGGCGGCCTTCAGGTAGTAGCCGCTGTCCTTCAGCGCGCCGGTCGTGTCCATCATCCCGAACTGGGACGACACGGCCGGCCAGCCGAAGGGCGTGGTCTCGCCGCGGTAGTCGAAGCCGGTCCAGACGAACATGCCGGCCAGGAAGGGCCGCTCGGCATTGAAGCGCCAGGCCTCCTCGATGGTCGAGTCGACGCACCGCCCGAGCGCCGGTCATAGGCGGCGACCTGCACCCGCGCCGGGTCGTCGGCGTAGACGCCGCGGGTGGCGTAGGTCAGGCCCTCCTCGGTCACGACCATCGGCCGCTGGGGGAAGCGGCGGTGCATCGCGTCGATGTCGTGCTGGCCCTTGTAGTTGAAGCCGATCACTTGCGAGCCGACCGAGGTGCCCTCCGGCTGGCCCGAGCTGGACGCCGCC
>NZ_VOSR01000901.1:0-2083 GCF_007997345.1 Mitsuaria sp. TWR114 | reverse complement strand
GACCTCGACGACCAGGGCGTCGACACCGTCGTCACCGATGTGGACAGCACCAACGGTCTGACGCAGAGCGGCAGTTTCCAACTGGTGACCGACTGCGCTTCCGCCGGCAAGACGACGGTGAACGGCATCGAGGGCTACTGGCTGCGCGCGCGGCTCGACGAGTCGCTGCCGCCCGATCCGGGCCAGTCGCTGCCCGAGGTCGACACGATCCGCCTGTCCAGCACCGTCAACGGCGCGCTGCGCGGGCGCATCGCGGTCGGCCAGCCGGTGGCGCCACAGACCCAGATGGGGCAGGGCACGCCGGGCATCCTCGCGATCGCGGCGGAGTCACCGGTACCGTCCGCGCCCAACAGCCTCGGCGGCATCGTCCGCAATGACGCGGGCCAGCCGGTCGAGGGCGCGGTGGTGCGGCTGACCGACCCGGCGGACCCGACGCGCGCGGCCTACACCTCGCAGCCGACCGGCAAGACCGGCGCCTACCTGATCGCCAACGTCAACTTCACGCGCGACTACCTGTTCAGCGTCGCCTTCGCCGGCATCGTCTTCACCGCGCCGCAGGCCTCGCGGCACGCGCATCCCGCGCCGTCGGCCACTCGGAGCGTCGTGGACCTGACGCTGTCGGTCACCGGCCTGGCGCCGGACAAGGCCTTCGCCGACGGCGCCGCGCTCGACGTCAGCAAGCCCTTCTATCCGCTGGGCCAGCAGCCGCAGCCGGGCTCGGCCTTCTACTTCACCAGCGAGGAGGCCTTCGGCAAGCCGCTGGCGAAGGTGCGGCTGTTCGTCGGCCGCAGCCTGTCGCCGCAGGACCAGGGCGCCATCGCGGGTTCCGCCGCGCTGGCGCACCAGCTCGACTGGGAGTACTGGAACGGCCGGCTGTGGGCGCCGCTGCCGGTGAGCTCGAGCCTGGCCGGCTCGCAGCGCGACCTCGACCGCACCGAGGTCATCGACTTCACCGTGCCGATCGACATGGCGCCGGTCAGCGTCAATCAGCAGGAGGCGCGCTGGGTGCGCGTGCGCCTGCAGAGCGGCTCCTACGGCTTCAGCCGCACCGTCGGCTTCAACGCCGACGCGGCGGGCGGCGCGGTCAACACCTTCACCTACGTCGTCGCGCAGCCGCCGGTGCTGGGCGCGTTCTCGATCGGCTACACCTGGCAGTACGGGCCCTTCCACGCGGAACGCGTGCTGGCCCGCAACGATTTCCGCTTTGTCGACCGCACCGCCGAGGCGATGTGGCCCGGCACGACCTTCGCGCCGTTCGAGCGGGTCGGCGACCTGACCCCGGCGCTCTACCTGGGCTTCGACAAGGCGCCGCCGGTCGACCAGCTCGGCCTGTTCGTCGACGTCGTCGAGGCGCCGGACACGCCGGCCGGTCCGGCGCTGGTCTGGGAGTACTGGAACGGCGACGCCTGGACGCGCACGCCGGCCGACGACGAGACCGGCGCGCTGCGCCGACCGGGCATCGTCAACGTGCTGGCACAGGCGGACGACGCCGAGCTGGCGCGCTTCGGCACGCCGCGCCACTGGCTGCGCGCCCGGCTGAAGGAGGACGGCCCGCCGGGCGAGCCCGTCTTCGCCGGCCTGCATGTCAACGCGGTGTGGGCGAGCGAGCGCCACACGCTTCACGACCTGCCCCTGGGCACCAGCAACGGCACGCCGGACCAGGTGTTCCTGCTGACGCAGACGCCGGTGCTGGCCGGCGAGCGCCTCGAGGTGCGCGAGCTCGGCGGCGCGCGCGCCAATGTCGAGTGGCGGATCCTGGCGATGGAACTGTGGCAGGGCGACAGCGCCGTGCTGGGCCGGCTGGAGCGGCTGCTGGCGGTCGAGTCGACCGAGCCCAGCGTGTCGCTCGGCCCGTTGCGGCTGACCCGCAACCGGCACAAGCAGGTCACCGAGGCCTGGGTGCTGTGGGAGCGGCGCGAGCAGCTGTTCTTCTCGTCGCCGACGGACCGCCATTACGCGCTGGACGGCGCCAGCGGGCGAGTGCGTTTCGGCGACGGCGTGTCGGGCCGCGTGCCACCGGCCGGCGCCGCGATCCTGGCGCGCCAGATGAGCGTCGGCGGTGGCTCCCGCGGCAACGTGCCGG
>NZ_VOSR01000900.1:0-521 GCF_007997345.1 Mitsuaria sp. TWR114 | reverse complement strand
GGCACGAAGTGGATCGTGGTGACTTGGTGCTCGTTGATGAGCTCGACCAGCCGCTGCGGATCGCGGTGATCGCCGGGCGCCGCGATGGCCAAGCGAGCGCCTTCGGCCAGCGCCCAGAACAGTTCCCACACCGAGACGTCGAAGCTCAGCGGCGTCTTCTGCAACACCGTGTCGGCCGCGCTCAGCGCGTAGGCGCGCTGCATCCAGGCCAGCCGGTTGTGCAGCGCGACGTGGCGGTTGGCCGCGCCTTTGGGCCGGCCCGTCGAGCCGGAGGTGTAGATCACGTAGGCGAGGTTCTCGCCGTGGACCTCGACTTCGGGATTCGCGAGCGATGCGCCCAAGCGTTCATCGGCACTCTCCGCGGCGTCTATGTCGACCAAATCGACACCCTCCCCGACGGGCAGCTTCGCGCGCAGGTGCGGCTGCGTCAGCACCAACGACACGCCGCTGTCCTCGAGCATGTAGGCCAGCCGATCGGCGGGAAGCTCCGGGTCGAGCGGCACGTAGGCGCCGCCGGCCTT
>NZ_VOSR01000090.1:0-3350 GCF_007997345.1 Mitsuaria sp. TWR114 | reverse complement strand
CCACCAGCACCGCCGCGCCGATCAGGCGTCGCCGGGCCCGCAGGCGCAGTTGCTGGACGTCGTCCACCGCCTCGGCGCCACCGCGGGCACGGCCACGGCCGCCGTCGCCGGAGCGCCCCCGCTCGGCATCGCGATCGCCGGCCTCATTCGCTTCGCCGCGCTTCAGGAAGGAAAGAAATCCCATGTACTCGGAAGACCTGGTTGGTGCCGCGCCGCCCCGGAGCGGAAAGCGGTCCTGGCGCATCTGCGGACAGGGCCGCCGACTTCAATCGCGACAGATTCGAATGCAGCGTTGCGATGCGTTCAACGCGCGGTTGGCGCGGCATGGGCGGTCCCTCAGGGCGCGGCTTCCGGCTGGACGCCGCCGCCCAATCTCGGGATGCCGTGCTTGAGGATGCCGCCCACGGTGAAGAACGAACCAAAGACCAAAATTCTATCAGCGGGGTCCGCCTCGGCCGCCGCAGCGGCCAGGGCCGACGCAGGGTCCGGATGCAGAGAACTGCCCACTTCCTTCGGCGTCTGCAGCGCGCTGGCGGCGCGGGCCTCGTCGAAGCGCTGCTGGAGCGCCTGGGCGGTCGCCGCACGGGCGATCGGCAGGTCGCAGAAGTGCCAGTGATCGATCAGCGGCGAGATCCGCGCCAGGATGTTGGCCAGGTCCTTGTCGGCCATCGCGCCGAACACCGCGCGGGTGCGCGGGTAGAAGCCCATCTGGTCCAGGTTCTGCGCCAGCGCCGCCACCGCGTGCGGGTTGTGCGCCACGTCCAGCACCAGCATCGGCGAGCCCGGGATCACCTGGAAGCGCCCCGGCAGCTCCACCAGCGCCAGGCCGGCGCGTACCGCCTGGGCGGAGATCGGCAGCCGCTCGTACAGCGCCTCGAACACGGCCAGCACGCCGGAGGCATTCAGCAGCTGGTTCACGCCACGCAGCGCCGGATACGACATGCCGCTGTAGCGGCGCGAGCGCCCCGCCCACTGCCACTGCTGCCGGTCGCCCGAATAGGTGAAATCGTGGCCCAGCTGGCGCAGGTCGGCCCCGATCGAGGCCGCATGCGCGGCGATCGAGGCGGGCGGCATCGGGTCGGAGACGATCACCGGCTTGCCCGGGCGCATGATGTGCGCCTTCTCGCGGCCGACCGATTCGCGGTCCGGGCCCAGGTATTCGGTGTGGTCCAGGTCGATGCTGGTGATGACGCTGCAGTCGGCATCGATCGCGTTGACCGCGTCCAGCCGCCCGCCCAGGCCGACCTCCAGGATCACCAGGTCCAGCGGCTCCGCGGCCAGGCGATGCAGGATCGCGAGCGTCGTGAACTCGAAATAGGTCAGGGTCAGCTCGCCGCGCGCGCGCTCGACGGCCTCGAAATGCGGCAGCAGCGACGCGGCATCCACCGGCGCCCCGCCGACGCGGCAGCGCTCCTGGAAGTGCACCAGGTGCGGCTTGATGTAGAGGCCGACGCGGTAGCCGGCCTGCAGCGCGATGCTCTCCAGCATCGCGCAGGTCGAGCCCTTGCCGTTGGTGCCGGCGACCATGACGACGGGCGTGTCCGCGCCGAAGCGCAGGCCCAACCGGTCGCGCACCTCGGCGACCCGGGCCAGCGTCATGTCGATCTCCTTGGGATGCAGCCGCTCGCAGCGCGACAGCCACGCCTCCAGCACCGGCTGGGCGTCGCCGCCCGGGGCCAGTTGCGGGATCGACAGGTCGTTCGGGGAAGAAGTCATCGGAATGTCCAAGGCCTCAAATGAAGACGGCCAGGCGGGAGGGGTCTGGCCGTGCTGAGGACCGGAACCGCCGCGGGCGGTTCGGCGGCGCGCCGTCAGGCGACCGCGTCGGCGCTCTGGCGCTGCAGGATGGCCAGGTTGCGGGCCACGACCTCGCGCAGCTTGCGGCGGTCCACGATCATGTCGATCGCGCCCTTCTCCATCAGGAACTCAGCGCGCTGGAAGCCGGCGGGCAGCTTCTCGCGCACGGTGTTCTCGATCACGCGCGGGCCCGCGAAGCCGATCAGCGCCTTGGGCTCGGCGATGACGATGTCGCCGACGAACGCGAAGCTCGCCGAGACGCCGCCCATCGTCGGGTCGGTCAGCACGCTGATGTAGGGGAGCTTGGCCTTGGCCAGGCGCGTCAGCGCCGCGTTGGTCTTGGCCATCTGCATCAGCGAGAGCAGGCCTTCCTGCATCCGCGCGCCGCCGGTGGCGGTGAAGCAGATGAAGGGGGTCTTCTGCTCCAGCGCGGTCTCGACGCCGCGCGCGAAGCGTTCGCCGACCACGGAGCCCATCGAGCCGCCCATGAAGTCGAACTCGAAGCAGGCGGTGACGACCGGGATGCTCATCACCGCGCCGCCCATGACGACCAGCGCGTCGGTCTCGCCGGTGTTCTCCAACGCTTCCTTGAGGCGGTCGGGATACTTCTTGCTGTCCTTGAACTTCAGCGCGTCGACCGGCAGCACCTCCTGGCCGACCTCGTAGCGCCCTTCCCCGTCCAGGAACGCGTCCAGGCGGGCGCGGGCGCCGATGCGGTGGTGGTGGCCGCACTTCGGGCAGACGTTGACGTTCTGCTCGAGGTCGGTCTTGTAGAGCACCGTCTCGCAGGACGGGCACTTGATCCACAAGCCTTCCGGCACCGTGCGGCGCTGGTCGGGGTCGGTCTGCTGGATCTTGGGCGGAAGAAGTTTCTCAAGCCAACTCATGGCGGGCTCCTATGTCTGTCGCGAAACGCGAAAGCGGGGCAGATTGCCCCGCTCAGGCGTCCAGCGCGGCGCGGATGTCTCGGATGAAGGCCGCAGCCTGGATCGCGACATTATCCCTGGATTGCAGCTCGATCAGCTGAACCAGGGCCGAACCGATCACCACCGCGTCCGCATGCCGGGCCACGGCGGCGGCCGTCGCCCCGTCACGGATGCCGAAACCCACGCCCAGCGGCACCTTCACATGCCGGCGCAGGCGCGGCATCGCGTCGGCGACGGCGCCGGTGTCCAGGTGGCCGCGCCGGTCACCCCCTTGAGCGAGACGTAGTAGACGTAGCCGCTGGCCAGCCGGCCCAGACGCTCGACGCGCTCGTCGGTGGAAGTCGGCGCCAGCAGGAAGATCGGATCCAGTCCCTTGGCCTTGAGCGCGGTGGCGAAGGCCTCGCACTCCTCGGGCGGATAGTCGACCACCAGCACGCCATCGACGCCGGCCGCCTTGGCCTCGGTGACGAAGCGCTCCAGGCCGAAGCGCTCCACCGGATTGGCGTAGCCCATCAGCACGACCGGCGTCGCGTCGTCCTGGCGACGGAACTCGCGCACCATCTCCAGCACGCGTGCCAGCGTGATGCCCTTGGCCAGCGCGCGTTCGCTGGCCTTCTGGATCACCGG
>NZ_VOSR01000009.1:0-511 GCF_007997345.1 Mitsuaria sp. TWR114 | reverse complement strand
TGGCCGCCAGCGTAGGAAGGCCGCGCGCCCGCGGCCATCGGCAATCGGCGGAACCGGCAGGGACAAATGACCGAGACCCGCAGCGCGCCGCGATTGTTGCGCCATGCACAACGGCGCATTCCGGCGTCCGCCATTTATGCGATCCGGGGCACTGCCTACTCTTCGTCCATCGGCAAACGCAACAGCGAACCGAACGACGACACCCCGATCCACCGCTCTCCTGGAAGGACACCATCATGAATGCCAAGACCCTGATCGCCTCCGCCCTGATCGCCCTGTCGACCGCCGCCGTGCCGGCCTTCGCGCAGAGCTACAGCCACCTGGACCCCATCACCCCGAGTCAGAAGAGCCGCGCCGAAGTGCTGGCCGACCTGGCGATCTATCGCGAGTCCGGCCTGGCCGCCGTCGACCGCACCGAGGACTTCGCGCTGAACGCCGGCCAGCGCGCCCAGGCCGAGGCCCGCTACGCGGCGCTGAAGGCTTCGCCCAAGTACGCCGAGCTCGTGCAGCG
>NZ_VOSR01000899.1:0-1819 GCF_007997345.1 Mitsuaria sp. TWR114 | reverse complement strand
GGCGCCGCCGTACCGCCCGCTGGCCGGCCGCTCGCGCGGGCCTTCGCCGACGAGGTCCGTCCCGCGGCGGACTTTCCCGGGCTAGCCCGGGCACCGGCACGGCCGGCCAGCGCGTCCGGCGCCGGCGAGGCCGACAGCGCGCCCTCGGCCGTGCAGCGGCGCGCCGCCTTGCCGGTGTCGATGCCGACCGAGGCCGCGGCCACGACAGGCCCCTCGTCGGATGCGCCGTTGGCGCCGTTGGCACCGTCGTCGACGTCGTCGCCGTCGGTCCAGCTGAGGTCGCTCGCGGGGGAGCTCTCCAAGTTGGAGACGGAGCGGGCGGCCCTGCAGGCGAGCCTGGCCGAGCTGCAGCAGCGGCGTCACGACGCGCGTGCTCCCACCGCCAGCGAGCGCAGCGACGAAGTCGGCCGCCTTCAGTCGCGCGCCGAGCACGCGCGAGGCCAGCTGGCCTCGCTGCAGGCCCGGCATGAGAAGGAGACTGGCGAGCTGGCGGATGCCGAGCGCAAGCTGGCGTCCGCCCGGCGGCAGCTCGAGGGCCTGACGCTGGCGGCGGAGTCGCGGCCGGCTCAACCGGCTCGTCCTGCGCGCACGCGAACGGGCCGGCGCGGCGGCGCCAAGGCGGCGAGCGCGACGAAAGCGACGCCGGCGGCCGCGAAACCGGATCCCCGCAGCCCCGCGGAGGTCGAGGCCCAGGCGCGCATCCAGCGGCTGGAGGGGGAACGCGACAGCCTCAAGACGCAGATGGAGGCGGCCAGTCGCCGAGTCGCGGAGGCGCGCGCGACCTTGAAGAGCGACACCGACTTCGCGGAGACCCTGCTGGATCCGCGCTTCATTGAGCAGCGGATCGACAAGGCCGCCGCCGCCCACCTCAACCCGTTCCTGGCGCACTACGAGCTTCCCGCCATCGATCAGGTGCCCCCAGGCGAGGACACGAGGCATGCCCGCTACCTGGCCATGTTCACCAACGTCGACGCGGGCGCGCGGCGCCTGGACGAGCCGCTGCTGGAGAACCCGGCGCACAGCTTCTCGGCGTTCTCGGCCCTGTTCAGCACCTTGTGGCCCGATCGCGTCAACGGGAGCCTGCTGAGGAACCTGCTCGGCGGCGACACGAGCGCCGTGATGGCGGCCGTGCGCGCAGGGGGCGAGGGCCTGGGGAATGCGGTGGGTCGGCATGTGCTGGCGCAGTTCACGGAGGAGATGAGGTACTGCGCCATGGCGGCGGCCAGCACGGGCCTGCCCGATGGCACGACGGCGCGCCGCGTGAGGTTGAGCGGCGGCAGCCGGGTGACGCAGACGGCGCTGGCCGAAGGCCGCGCGCGGGCCCGCGACCTGATGCCGCTGCAGGAACTGCCGGCGCATCGCGGCCGCATCGTCGTGGGCGCGATCCAGCAGGCGACCTCGATGATGACGACCATCGCCGAGGAGTACCGCGAGGCGTCTGTCGACGTGCAGCGGTCCCGGTCCGCGCTGGACGGCGCGTTGAAGGACCGGAGCGCGCTCGTCGAGCGCGGTGAGCAGCTGACGCGCGAGCTCGGCGCCGCGCAGGCGGCGCTCAGCGGCGTTCGCGACGCGCGCCGGCAGCGGGACGCCGCGCAGTCGTCGCCCTCAGCGCAATCAGCGCAGCCTGCCTCGCGCGATGCCGCGCCGGATGCGGCCATTCCGCAGCTCCCGGCGGCGGCCGGATCTTCGTCGCCGGATGTCGACGCTCGCCGGATGCGGCTGCGCGGCGACGTGGACCGCCACAGCGCCGAGGCGGACGAGGCGAGCAGCCGCGTCGACCAGACGCGCGCGACATCGGCGAAGCGCAGGCCGAGCTGCG
>NZ_VOSR01000898.1:0-504 GCF_007997345.1 Mitsuaria sp. TWR114 | reverse complement strand
GTGGGTGCGCAGATGGCCCTGGTCGTCCAGGATGTAGCCGCGCAGGCGGGGATTCCGGTCGAAGGCCCGGGCGAGTGCCTCGCCCAGGGTGCGGGCGTCGCAGTCCAGCTTCGGCGTATCGACGTAGCGGTGCAGTTGGGCGGTGAATTCGACGTGGGCCATGGTCGGCGATCCTGCGACGAAGCGGGCCGCAAGAAAAGAGGGGCGACCAGGGACGACGAACGGGCGCTCGTCCCTTCGACAACGCGGGCCGGTCGGCTTGGGCAGAATCGCGGGCCCTCCCGGCCAGCCTGCCATGCCCAACGACATCTCGACCGCCACCGACCGCGCCCATGCCCGCACCGGCATGCTCTACGCCGCGCTCGCCTACATCGCCTGGGGCCTGTTCCCGCTGTACTTCAAGCGCCTGAGCGAGGTGAACGCGCTCGAGGTCATCGCGCATCGGACGGTCTGGTCGCTGGTGTTCGTGGCGCTGGTGCTGGCCGCTGCGGCGCTGGGCCTGGC
>NZ_VOSR01000897.1:0-1102 GCF_007997345.1 Mitsuaria sp. TWR114 | reverse complement strand
GCCAGCGCTCGCGGAAGGCGTCCATCGCCGGCATCAGCCAGTCGAAGCAGGTGTGGCACTCGACCGCGATCCGCAGCTGTCCGGCCGATCCCTCGACCAGCTTGCGCACGTCGCGGTCGGCCTCGTCGATCTGCGGCAGCACCAGCTCGGCGAGCTTGAGCAGCCGCTGGCCCGCCACGCCGAAGCTCAGCGGGGAGGACTTGCGCTCGAAGAGCTCGGTGCCGTAATGGTCCTCCAGCCCCTTGAGCTGGTGCGACAGCGCCGACTGCGTGAGGTTCAGCAGTTGGGCGGCGCGGGACAGGTTGCCGGCCTCGCGCAGGGCCAGCAGCGTGCGCAGGTGGCGCAGCTCCAGAGGTGTCTGCATGAGCGATCCTAATGACGAAGGCAAAAAACTTTCGTTTGAATCATAGTTCGCTGGCAGCGAACATTCCGAATCCCATTCAATTTCGAAGAGAACAACATGATTCGGACTCATGTGCTGGGCTTCCCCCGCATTGGTGCCAACCGCGAGCTGAAGTTCGCCCTGGAGCGCCACTGGCGCGGCGAGATCGACGAGGCCGAGCTCCAGGACGTCGCCGCCGAGTTGCGGGCCCGCCACTGGCGCCTGCAAGCCGGCGCCGGGCTGGACCACGTCACCGTGGGCGACTTCGCGCTTTACGACCAGGTGGCCGACTTGATCCAGCTGTTCGGCTGCGAGCCGGCACGCTTCGGCTTCACCGGCGAGGAGTCGCCGCTGCGGCGCTACTTCGCCATGGCGCGGGGCGTGGCGGCGCATGAGCATGGCGAGGGCTGCGGTTGCGGCGCTTCGGCGGGCGAGGGCGCGGCGGCGCTGGAGATGACCAAGTGGTTCGACACGAACTACCACTACCTGGTTCCCGAGTTCGACGCCGCCACCGCCTTCACGCTGCACGCCGACCGGCTGCTGGCCGAGGTTGACGAGGCGATCGCGCTCCCCGCGAGTCCCAAGGCGGCGCTGCTCGGGCCGGTGAGTTTCCTGTTCCTGGGCAAGAGCAAGGAGGCAGGCTTCGACCGCCTCGCGCTGCTGGAGCGCCTGCTGCCGGTGTACGAGCAGCTGCTGGTGAAGCTCGCGGCGCGCGGCGTG
>NZ_VOSR01000896.1:0-2380 GCF_007997345.1 Mitsuaria sp. TWR114 | reverse complement strand
CGCCGCGGCCAGCGCGCGCACGATCGCCGGCGGGGCCTCGCTGCCCTGCACCAGCGTCGGGTAGATGAACACCCGCGCATGCGGCGCGCGCCGCGCAGCGCCGTGAGCACGTCATGCAGGGCCGCGCCGCCGGTCGAGGTGATCACGCCGATCCGGCGCGCGTAGGGCGGCGGGCGGCGCTTGCGGTCGGGATCGAACCAGCCCTGCGCCTCCAGTCGCGCCTTCAGGCGCAGGAACTGCTCGTACAGCGCGCCCTCGCCGGAGCGCCGCATCGCCTCGACGATGAATTGCAGTTCGCCGCGCGGCCCGTAGAGGTCGAGCCGGCCTCTCAGCTCGACGGTCATGCCGTCGCGCGGCGCGAAGTCGACCATCGAGGCGGCGCGCCGGAACATGGCGCAGCGCAGCATCGCCGGTTGGCCGTCGGCATCCTTCAGGCTGAAGTAGCAGTGGCCGCTGGCCGCGCGGGTGAAACCCGACAGCTCGCCTTGCACCGTCACGACGGGGAATCTGGCCTGCAATGCGTCGGAAAGGGCCGTCAACAGGGCCGCGACCCCCCAGACCATCCGTGGCGATGCGGGTTGTGGGGCGTCAATCATGCGCAAACCCAGCAATGGCGCGGGTCGGGAACTCCACAGCCGCGCCAATGCTGGCTCCGCAGGCCATATTGCCCGTCATGCCCGCGTCACATATCGATAAGCGCTTGTTTTTCAAAAGCTTTTTCCTGCTCATTTTTGAAGCAGGCTAATCCTTGCCGTTTGCTGACGGGCCCTGGCGCGGTTCCGCGACCAGTTGCCCACAAAGTTATCCACAGGTTCGGTGGATGTTTGTAAGGGCTTGTGATGAGGGGCCGCGGTGGTCGAAGCGCGGGCGGCGTGGCGCCATAATGCGCCGCCGGGCCGGAGATGCCCGAACGGAGGGAAAGCCTTGTTTTCGATCATACAAGCCGCCGGTTGGCCGATCTGGCCGCTGCTGCTGTGTTCCGTGGTGGCCCTGGCGCTGATCATCGAGCGCGTCGTGAGTCTGCGCGCCGCCCGGGTGGCGCCGCCCAGCCTGATCGAGGAAGTGCTGGGCGTGACCCAGCTGCAGATCCCGAGCGGCGAGGTCGTGGGCAAGCTGGCCGAGAACTCGCTGCTGGGCCAGGTGCTGGCCGCCGGGCTGCGCGCCTCGCAGGCCGATCCGCGCGCCGGCGAAGCCCGCCTGCGCCAGGTCTTCGAGCTGGCCGGCCGCCACGCGATCCACCAGATGGAGCGCTACCTCAACACGCTGGGCACCATCGCCGCGGCGGCGCCGCTGCTGGGCCTGCTCGGCACGGTGGTGGGCATGATCGAGATCTTCGGCAGCCAGAGCCCCACCGGCAACAACCCCGGCCTGCTGGCGCACGGCATCTCGATCGCGCTCTACAACACCGCGTTCGGCCTGATCGTGGCGATCCCGTCGCTGATGTTCTACCGCTACTTCCGCGGCCGCATCGAGGCCTACGTGGTGGACATGGAACAAGCCAGCGAGCGCCTGCTGACGCACTTGGTGAACCGCGCGATGCCCGCCGGCGCCCATGCGGCCAACGCCGGTCCGGTGACCGTGCCGCCGCCGGTGGCCACGCCCGCGCCAGGCAAGGCCAAGGCATGAAGTTCCGCCGTCGCCAGAGCGAGGAACCGGAGATCAACCTGATCCCGTTCATCGACGTGCTGCTGGTCGTGCTGATCTTCCTGATGCTGTCGACCACGTATTCCAAGTTCACCGAGCTGCAGCTGACGCTGCCGACGGCGGACGCCCAGCAGCTGAAGGACCGGCCGGCCGAGATCATCGTGGCCATCTCGGCGGACGGCCGCTACGCGATCGACCGCAACGCGGTCGAGGGTCGCAGCGTCGACCTGCTGACCGCCGCGCTGCTGCAGGCCGCGCAAGGCAAGCAGGAACCGGTGGTCATCGTCTCCGCCGACGCGGCGACGCCGCACCAGGCGGTGGTCAACGCGATGGACGCGGCGCGTCGCGCCAACCTGACGCGACTGACCTTCGCCGCCAACAAGCCGCAATGACCGCCGTGGGCGCCGCGGTCGGCCGGGCCCGCGCATGACCCGGCCGGCACTTGAAGACCGGCTGCAGCGCGCCTGGCGCGACGACGATCGCCTGGCCCACCTGCTCCGCCCGCTGGCCGCGCTGCACGGCGCGGTGATCCGGCTGCGGGTGCTGCTCTACCGGCTGGGCCTCAAGCGCAGCGAGCCGCTGCCGGTGCCGGTCATCGTCGTCGGCAACTGGGTGGTCGGCGGCGCCGGCAAGACCCCCACCACCCTCGCGCTGCTGGACACGCTCCAGCGCCTGAACCTGCGCGCCGGCGTCATCTCGCGCGGCTACGGTCGCGCCGACGAGGCGCAGGTGCGCG
>NZ_VOSR01000895.1:0-595 GCF_007997345.1 Mitsuaria sp. TWR114 | reverse complement strand
TTCTTGGCCAGCTCGGCCTCGCGGCGGTCGCTGATGGCGATCTCGGTCGGGCACTTCATCGCCACGCCGCCCTCGTCGGTCGGGAAGGTGTGGGCCGGCAGGCCTCGACCGCGCCGCCGGCCTCGACACCGCGGATGCGGGTGCACCAGCCGTAGGTCTTGAACGAGCGGTTGATGTTGGTCGCCATCGCGTAGGCCGAGTTGGCCCAGGTGTACTTGGCGTGCTCACCGCCACCGGTCTCTTCCTCGAAGTTGAACTCCTCGACCGGATTGGTCTTCGCGCCGTAGGGCAGGCGCGCCAGGAAACGCGGCATGGCCAGGCCGATGTAACGCGCGTCGTCGGACTCGCGCAGCGACTTCCAGGCGGCGTACTCGGGCGTGCTGAAGATCTTGGTCAGGTCGCGCGGGTTGGCGAGTTCCTGCCACGAGCCCATCTGCATCAGCGAGGGATTCGCCGCGGCGATGAAGGGCGAGTGGGCGGCGGCCGAGACCTTGGCGATCTCGCCCAGCAGTTCGACGTCGGGCGGGCTGTGGTCGAAGTAGTAGTCGCCGACGATGCAGCCGAAGGGCTCGCCGCCGAACTGGCCGAATTCCTC
>NZ_VOSR01000894.1:0-6886 GCF_007997345.1 Mitsuaria sp. TWR114 | reverse complement strand
CAGGTCGCTCCGCCGACGATCAACATCTTCAACCAGGATCCCGAGTGCGACCTGGACTATTGCGCCAATGAGGCGCGGAAGATGCCGATCGAGTACGCCGCGAAGAACAACTTCGGCTTCGGCGGCACGAACGGCACGCTGATCTTCAAGCGGGTCTGATCCAGGACCCTCGACGCGGGCGGCGACCGATGACGCCGGACCGATCGACACCACGCCGGGCTGCTGCCCGGCGTTTTTCATTGCCGCGCGATGCGCGATGGGAACGCCTGCAGCGCGCCGTGCTCGCCGCAGGTGCCGCCGCGGTCGTGGCCGCCGTGCTGCGGCAGGCGGGTTTCTTCGCGCAGGCATCCGACCTCGCGATGCTGCTCGGCCCCCTGGGTATCGCGCTCATGGCCGCGGCGCTGCCGGTGCGCGCGCGTGCGCCCGACGTTCTGCGATGGGACGGCGCGCAATGGTGGTGGCAACAGGCGGGCGAGCCGCTTGCCGTCACGCCGGACGTCTTCATCGACATCGAACGGTGGATGCTGCTGCGGCTGAACCCCGCTGTGGCGGCCGATGGCGCCACCCGCCGGGGCCGGCAGCCGGTGCGCTGGGTCGCCGCTTCGCGCGGCGCGCTCGGCGCCCAATGGACGCTGCTGCGGCTTCACCTGTTCCTCGCTCGAGGCTGACTCATGCCCGTTTCGAAATGCGGGCATGATGTGAGCCTTTCGACCCTGCATCGCCACCTGCGAGTGTTCATGCCCAACTCCGATCGTTCCCGCACCCCTTCACGTCTTGCCCTGGCGATCGCCAGCGCCGCCCTGATGAGCGGGTCGCTGGGCGTCAGCGCCCAGACCACGACGAAACCCGCGCCCCCCGCCGCCGTGCCAGTCGCCACGCCCGACCTGGCGCGCGCGCTGCCCGACTTCAGCGCCCTGGTGGAACAGGCCGGGCCGGCCGTCGTCAACATCCGGACCTCGGAGAAGGTCAAGGCCGCGAATCCGCAGGTCGATGAACAGATGCGCGAACTGCTGCGCCGTTTCGGCATCCCGGTGCCGCCGCAGCGCCGCACGCCGCCCGGCGCCACGCCCGCGCCGGCCCCGGACGACGACGAGGATGACGACGCGCCGCAGCGTCGCGGCCTCGGTTCGGGCTTCGTGATCGGGGCCGACGGCTTCGTGATGACCAATGCGCATGTCGTCGACGACGCCGACGAGGTCATGGTCACGCTGACCGACAAGCGGGAGTTCAAGGCCAAGGTCGTGGGCCTGGATCGCCGCACCGACGTCGCCGTGCTGAAGATCGAGGCGAGCAACCTGCCGCTGCTGCGGATGGGGGATGTCGGCAAGCTCAAGGTCGGCGAATGGGTCATGGCCATCGGCTCGCCTTTCGGCTTCGACAACACGGTGACGGCCGGCATCGTCAGCGCCAAGGCGCGCGACACCGGTGACCTGCTGCCGCTGATCCAGACCGACGTCGCCATCAACCCCGGCAACTCCGGGGGGCCGCTGCTGAACCTGCGTGGCGAGGTGGTGGGCATCAACTCGCAGATCTACAGCCAGTCGGGCGGGTTCATGGGGATCTCGTTCGCGATCCCGATCGACGAGGCGATGCGCGTGGCCGATCAGCTCCGCGCCAGCGGACGGGTGACGCGCGGCATGCTGGGCGTGTATCCGGATGACGTCAGCAAGGAGGTCGCCGAGGCGATCGGCCTGGGCAAGCCGCAGGGCGCGCTGATCAGTCGCATCACGCCGGCCGGTCCCGGCGAGAAGGCGGGTCTCCAACTGGGCGACGTGATCACCAAGTTCGACGGGAAGACCGTGGAGAAGGCGGTTGACCTGCGTCGGCTTGCCGCCGCGACCAAGCCGGGCACGAAGGTGCCGCTGCAGGTGTTCCGCCGCGGTGCCTACAAGGACCTGGTCGCGACGCTCGATGCGCTGCCGGATGACCGCACGCCCGCCGCGCCGGAGGCTGAAACGCCGGCCGCCACCGGCGCGCAGGCCTGGGGCCTGACCGTCAGCGAGCTCAGCGAAGCGCAGCGCAAGGAACTGAAGGTGGACGGCGGCCTGCGCATCGACACGGCCGAGGGGCCGGCGGCGCGCGCAGGCTTGAAGGCCGGCGACGTGATCCTCTCGGCCAACAACGCCGAGGTGAAGACCATCAAGCAATTCCAGGCGGCGCTGGCGAAGGTCGAAAAGGGGAAATCGCTGCAGATGCTCGTCCGCCGGGGCGAGGTCGCCACCTATGTCGTGCTCAAGCCGGGCAAGGGGTGAGCGCCGCGATCGTCAACCCAGCGCCGGCCTGGGGCTTTCCGCAATGCGGAATTCCAGGCCGGTGATTCGTGACGCGCGGCACGTCCGGCCGTCGGTTGGTGCTTGCTAACGGCTGTGACCAAGGCGAGGCATTGGTGCCTCGCTCCGCTACAATCCGGGCGCGTTCGGGCAGCTTTGTCGCTGTTCCGACGGTGAATCGGAAGGCTCCATTTTGATGGGCTCAGCGATCCACAGGATGCCCCCAAGTTTTGTGGATAACCTGTGCATGAAATCGCTGTTGGCGAAGGGCAACGCGCGAGAAGCTCGCATCCATGCGGTTTCCAGGGCGGGGCTTTTGGCTACAATGAAAGCCCAACAAGCAGTTGCCATACGTTTTGTTGGAAGGCGCGTCACCGTTTCGACGTGCCTTTTTTTTATGTCCCGTTCAGGTCCTGAGAAGGACCGTGCAACACCGCCCGACCGACCGTCCGCAGCGTCGTCTCAGCGTGCCCCGCTCGAGGGTCGCTGGCGTGGCGGGCGAGTTCGCGGTCTCCGTCCGCGGCCATGAACCACATCCGCAATTTCTCGATCATTGCCCACATCGACCACGGCAAGAGCACGCTGGCCGACCGGATCATCCAGCGCTGCGGAGGTCTGTCCGACCGGGAGATGGAAGCGCAGGTGCTGGACTCGATGGACATCGAGCGCGAGCGCGGCATCACGATCAAGGCACAGACCGCCGCGCTGCAGTACAAGGCGCGCGACGGGCAGGTCTACAACCTGAACCTGATCGACACCCCCGGGCACGTGGACTTCTCCTATGAGGTGAGCCGCTCGCTGTCCGCCTGCGAGGGCGCGCTGCTGGTGGTGGACGCGAGCCAGGGCGTCGAGGCGCAGACGGTGGCGAACTGCTACACCGCGCTGGAGCTGGGGGTCGAGGTGATCCCGGTCCTGAACAAGATGGACCTGCCGCAGGCCAATCCGGACGGCGCCAAGGCGGAGATCGAGGACGTCATCGGCATCGACGCGACCGACGCGATCCCGTGCTCGGCCAAGACCGGCATGGGCATCGACGACATCCTCGAGGCCGTCATCGCTCGCATGCCGCCGCCCAAGGGCGTGGTCGAGGCGCCGCTGCGCGCGATGATCATCGACTCGTGGTTCGACAACTACGTCGGCGTCGTGATGCTGGTGCGCGTCGTCGACGGCACGCTGAAGAAGGGCGAGCGCATCCGGATGATGGCGACCAACGCCGTCTACCCGGCCGAGCAGCTGGGCGTGTTCACGCCGAAGTCGGAGAACCGCGACCAGCTCAGCGCCGGCCAGGTGGGCTTCATCATCGCCGGCATCAAGGAACTGGCCGCGGCGAAGGTGGGCGACACCATCACGCTGGAAAAGAAGCTGCCCAACAACCTCGGCCCCGCTGCCGAGGCGCTGCCCGGCTTCAAGGAGATCCAGCCGCAAGTCTTCGCCGGCCTGTACCCGACCGAGGCGAGCGAGTACGACCAGCTGCGCGACGCGCTGGAAAAGCTCAAGCTGAACGACGCCTCGCTGCGCTTCGAGCCGGAAGTCTCGCAGGCGCTGGGCTTCGGTTTCCGCTGCGGCTTCCTGGGCCTGCTGCACATGGAGATCGTGCAGGAGCGCCTGGAGCGCGAATTCGACCAGGACCTGATCACCACCGCGCCGAGCGTGGTGTACGAAGTCCAGTTGGGCGACGGCGAGGTGATCGAGGTCGAGAACCCGTCCAAGATGCCCGAGCAGAGCAAGATCGGCGAGATCCGCGAGCCGATCGTGACGGTCCACCTGTACATGCCGCAGGAATACGTCGGCCCGGTGATGACGCTGGCCAACCAGAAGCGCGGCGTGCAGCTGAACATGGCGTACCACGGCCGCCAGGTGATGCTGACCTACGAGATCCCGCTGGCGGAGATCGTGCTGGACTTCTTCGACAAGCTGAAGTCGGTCTCGCGCGGCTACGCGTCAATGGACTACGAGTTCAAGGAATACCGCGCCTCGGACGTCGTCAAGGTCGACATGCTGATCAACGGCGACCGGATCGATGCGCTGTCGCTGATCGTGCACCGCTCGCAATCGCAGTTCCGCGGCCGGCAGGTGGCGGCCAAGATGCGCGAGATCATCCCGCGCCAGATGTACGACGTGGCGATCCAGGCGGCGATCGGCGCCAACATCATCTCGCGCGAGAACATCAAGGCGCTGCGCAAGAACGTGCTGGCAAAATGCTACGGCGGTGACATCACCCGCAAGCGCAAGCTGCTGGAGAAGCAGAAGGCCGGCAAGAAGCGCATGAAGCAAATCGGTTCGGTGGAGGTGCCGCAAGAAGCCTTCCTGGCCATCCTCCAAGTCGAAGAATGAAAGCCATGAGCGCATTGACCGGGCTGCTGTACGCCGCCCTGATCGCCTACCTGGGCGGCTGGTACACGGGCTACTGGAACGGCAACTTCTCGCTGCTGCTGCTGATCCTCACCACGGTGACGCTGGCCTACTGGCTGGCCGAGCGCTTCCACTTCGAGCCCGCGCGCCGTCGCGCCGCGGTCCGCCTGGGCGAGAGCGACGCGGCGCGTCGCGCCTCGCTGGCCGCGCAGGGCATCCAGCGCGTCGACGGCGACGTGGAAGGCGCCCGCGAGGAACTGCTGCGCCAGCCCTGGTGGCTGGACTGGACCGCCGGCCTGTTCCCGGTGATCCTGATCGTGTTCCTGCTGCGCTCGTTCATGTTCGAGCCGTTCAAGATTCCCTCGGGCTCGATGGTGCCGACGCTGCTGATCGGCGACCTGATCCTGGTGAACAAGTACCACTACGGCATCCGTCTGCCGGTGATCAACAAGAAGATCATCAGCAACAACGATGTCCAGCGTGGCGACGTGGTGGTGTTCCGCTTCCCGCAGAACCCCAGCGTCGACTACATCAAGCGCGCCGTCGGCCTTCCCGGCGACGAGGTCGCCTACCTCAACCAGAAGCTGTACCTCAACGGCAAGCTGGTGGAGACCGTCTCGCAGGGCGAGTACTTCGACGAGGATCCGGGCTCGATGCGTTTCCGTCCGCGCTTCACCGAGAAGCTGGGCGCGGTCGAGCACCAGATCCTGGTCGCCCCGGAGTCGCCGGGCGTCATCCGCAAGCAGTGGGACTTCCCGTACAGCGAGAACTGCACCTACACGGCCGAGGGCGTGACCTGCAAGGTGCCGGCCGGTCATTACTTCATGATGGGCGACAACCGCGACAACTCCCAGGATTCCCGCTTCTGGGGATTCGTGCCGGATGAGAACATCGTCGGCCGCGCCTTCGTGGTGTGGATGAATTTCGGCAACCTGAAGCGCATCGGCAGCATCCGCTGAGGCGGCGCCGGCGACGATCGACTACTCTGTTCCAACGACTATTTGCGGAGCGACGCGTGATGAGGGCACGGAAGATTCAACGAGGCATCAGCCTGCTGGGACTGCTGTTCTGGGCGGTGATCATTGGCGGCGGATCGGTGATCGTGCTGCGGGTGGTGCCGACCGTGATGGAGTACTACACGATCCAGCGCGCGATCGACAAGATCGCCAAGGACGGCCCCTCCACCGTGGCGGCGGCGCGCGACTCGTTCGAGCGCACCAAGCAGATCGAATACTCGATCGTCAGCATCGAGCCCAAGGACCTGAACATCACCAAGGTCGACGACAAGGTGAAGATCAGCTTCGCGTACGACAAGGAAGTGCCCCTGTTCGGCCCGGCCTTCCTGCTGATCAAGTACAAAGGCGAGTCGCACTGACCCGCCCTCCACGGCACACCCCGCCCATGACCCCGCAAGCGCTCGACGCCCTCCAGCAACGCCTTGGCTACCGCTTCAACCAGGCGGGACTGCTGCAGCGCGCGTTGACGCACCGCAGCTTCGGCCAGCAGCACAACGAGCGCCTGGAATTCCTGGGCGACGCGGTGCTGAACCTGGCGGTGTCGGCGCTGCTGTACGAGCGTTTCGCCGGATCGGATGAAGGCGACCTGACGCGCATCCGCGCGCACCTGGTGCGCGAGGACAGCCTGCATCGCCTGGCGCTGCAGCTGCAGATGCCGGAGGCGCTGCGGATGAGCGAGGGCGAGGCCCGCGGCGGTGGCGGCCAGCGGCCGTCCATCCTGGCCGACGCGCTGGAAGCGGTCATCGGCGCCGCCTTCCAGGACGGCGGCTACGAGGCCGCCCGCGAGATCGTCCGCCGCCTGCTGGGCGAGACGATCGCCGCCAGCGGCATCGACCAATGGGCCAAGGACGCGAAAACCGCGCTGCAGGAATGGCTGCAGGCCCGCAAGCTGG
This sequence comes from Mitsuaria sp. TWR114, assembly GCF_007997345.1. Lineage (NCBI taxonomy): Bacteria > Pseudomonadati > Pseudomonadota > Betaproteobacteria > Burkholderiales > Sphaerotilaceae > Roseateles > Mitsuaria sp. TWR114. The sequence goes on along the minus strand of NZ_VOSR01000894.1, from coordinate 355 downwards.
CGGTGCCGGCCTACCGCATCGTCGAGACGCGGGGCCAGGCGCATGCGCAGACCTTCACCGTCGAGTGCGAAGTGGCCGCGCTGACGCTGTCGCGCCGCGGCGAGGGCCGCTCGCGCCGGATCGCCGAGCAGGAGGCGGCCCGGCAGGTGCTCGATGAACTGCTGGCCGGCGACCGGCCCGGCACCGGCCTGCGCGACTGACGCGGAGCCCGCGATGAACGCACCGAGACCCCCGAGGACGCCGCCGACGGCGTCCTCGTCCGATTCCCTTTCTGTTTCCGAATCCGTTTCCGATTCGCCGCCCGAATCGCCGTCCGCCTCCCCGGCCGGCGCCCCCCTTCCCAAGGACCCCGCTC
>NZ_VOSR01000893.1:0-1517 GCF_007997345.1 Mitsuaria sp. TWR114 | reverse complement strand
TCGATCGACCCGCCCTGCTCCTGCACGAGCGAGCGCGCTTCCACGGAGATGCCGTCGCGTGCCGCGATCGCGCCCGCGGTGTTGACCACGTCGGCCTGGCCCTGGATCACGATGCCGCCCGCGGCGGCGTTCAGCTCGCCGCGATCGTTGCGCAGCTCGGTGCCTGCCTGCAGCGTCACGCCGCCATCGGCGGCGACGCGCGCGTCGCGGTTGTCGATGCGGTCCGCGCTCAGCGTCGCGGCACCGGCCGAGCGCAGCGACGCGCGTTGCTGGCTCAGCGTGCCGTCGGCCTTCAGCGAGATCGACAGCGCCTGAACATCGGCGCCATCGAGCATCAGCTGCGCCGAGCGCGCGGACAGTGCGCCATTGGACAAGAGCGTCGCGCCGGTCAGCGTGAGCGCACGGGCGTCCAGCGCGAGTCCACCAGTGCCGTACTGCTCGATGCTGGCGCCCTGGGCGCTGAAGGCATCGGCGGTGATCGTCAGCGCGGCGCCGTTGCTCGCGAGGCGCGCGCCATCGGCGGTGATGGTCGGCGCCTGCACGGCCATGCCGTCGCCCGCGAGCAGTTGGCCCAGCTGCGTCGCCGACTGGGAGGCGGTCAGCGACAGGCTGCCGGCTCCGGCAACGATCGCGCCATCCGAGGTCATGCCGGCAACGGTCGCGCTGCCGGCTTCGCCGCTCAGCTGCGGCGCCTTGACGTCCACGCTCCCACGCGAAGCGAGCCATCCCGCGTTGCGCACGCCGGCGTTGGACTGCACCGTCAGCGACGGCGTGCCGTTGGCATCGGCCTCTTGCGCGTAGACGGTGCCCGTGTTGTCCAGCCAGCCATCGGCGCGCAGCGTCAGCTGCCCACCGACGATCTGTCCGGCCTGGCGCACGCCCAGGCGGCTTCGGTGCCGACCAGCGTGATCCGCTGTGCATAGATGCCGCCCAGCGCGGTGCTGTCCAGCGCATAGCGCGGCCGCTCGCCACTCGGCGTCAGCGCTTCGCCCGCGCCGTTGCCGGCGGCCGCGCCTTCGACCGTCATCACCTGCGTGCCGGTCTGGATGCGCGCGTCCTTGGCCCACAGGCCCGCGTTGAGTTCCACCGCCCGCGCCAGCAGCGCGGTGTAGTCCGTCTGCGAGCCATCCAGCCCTTGCCCGTCGATGCGGATCAGCCCGCCCTGCACGCCGTAGCCGGCGATGCTGCCGTCGGCGTTGAAGCGCGGCGTGCCCGTCGTCAGCACCGCGGCGCTGGCGTTGATGAAGCCGCCGCCGTCCACCTGGATGCCGGCGGGGTTGGCGATGATCACCTCGGCCCGCTGCCCCGCCACTTCCACGTAGCCCTTGAGCTGGCTGGGCGCGCTGCTGTTGACCTCGTTGAGGATCACGCGCGCGCTGCCCTTGGCCAGCCACGGATTGCCCTGCACGAAACCGCCCAGCTGCGTGCTGGCATCGGTGCGCGAGTTGTTCAGGATCACGCCCTGCCGGTCGACGTCGAACTGGCTGTAGGTGTTGCGCGAGACGCCGGCCGCGCTG
>NZ_VOSR01000892.1:0-619 GCF_007997345.1 Mitsuaria sp. TWR114 | reverse complement strand
CGCGCCGTTGTCCAGCGGCAGGTCGACGAAGCGGTAGCCGCCATCGCGCGCCGTGACGGTGCTGCGCGTGACCGGCTGGCCCGAGGCATCGGTGCCGGTCAGCGTGATGGTCACGCCAGGGAGGCCGGGTTCGCTCGACGTGGCGCCCTGGCTGCCATCGCCGTCGCGGTCGTAGAAGCTGCGGCCGCGCAGCTGGCTGCTGGTGAGCTCGCCGAACAGGTAGTCGCCCACGCTCGCCGGCGTGCCGGTCAGCGGGATGACCACGCCCTCGATCACGTTGCCGCCCGGCTGCGCCGTGCCGGCATGACCGTTCGGATTGGCCTGGCCCGGCGCGTAGGTCGCGGGCTGCGTCTCGGTGACCGTGTAGCCGCCCGCCGCCGACGGCGGCACGTTGAGGAACTCGTAGCGGCCCGGCTGGCCGGCGATCGGCGTGGCGACGATGTCGACCGCCGCGCCGGTGCTGGACGTGCCCGTCAGGTGCAGCGTCACGCCGGTGATGCCGGCATCGCCCGCGGCGGGCAGGCCGTCGTTGTCGGCGTCCTCGAAGACGCGGACCGTCACGCGCGGCAGACGCTCGCCGAAGTGATAGCCAGTGGCGGCGGTGCCGCTGCCCAGCGTG
>NZ_VOSR01000891.1:0-790 GCF_007997345.1 Mitsuaria sp. TWR114 | reverse complement strand
CAGCGCGGCCGGCGTCTCGGGCTCCTTGGGGGGCGGAGTGGTTTGGGCAAATGCGGTGCTGCCAGCGGTCAGCAACAGCATCTGGACCATGCCGCGATGGACGGCGGTGGTGCGGAACTGTCTCATCGTTTTTCTCTCTGATTCGGTTGTGCGGCGCCTGGCGATCACTGGAAGGTGATCGGGCCGAAGACGGTGACGTCGGTGCTGAGCGTGTAGCCCGGGTCGGTTGGCGCGGGCAGCGTGCCGTCCGCGTTCGGCGTCGGTCGGCTCAGGTTGATGCTCGGACCGAACTGCAGGGCGCGCACGCCGAAGCTGCGGATCTGCGCCAGCCCGGCTTCCGCCGTCTGCGCGATGTCGGTGCCGCAGGTTTCCGTCACGGAGAAGTTCTTCAGCGGGAGGAAGTAGGCGGTGGGCGCGGCGGACGTCGGCTGCACGTTGACCGAGGCGGTGATGTAGCACTCGTCGCCGTTGGCCTTCTTCTGCAGGTTGTTCGTCTGGATGCGGACCGCCACGGCGCCGCCGCCATCGAACAGCGTCTGATTCAGGCCGAGCGTCACGAACAGCGACTCTTCGGTCTTGAGGTCGAAGGGCAGGCGATCGCCGCTCGAGGTCTTGGGCGCGCCGATTTCGTAGTTGTAGTAGGCCCACCATCCGGCGGTGGAGCCGTCCCAGCCGCTGCCCGCCTTCTGCTTGATGTCGAACCCGAAGGTCGACGAGAAGGAGGTCACCGTCAGGTTGCAGTAGGACGGATCGGCGCCGCCGCACCAACCGGAGATGGGCACGCCGGCGC
>NZ_VOSR01000890.1:0-4005 GCF_007997345.1 Mitsuaria sp. TWR114 | reverse complement strand
TACCCGGGCGCCTCGCCCGAGGCGGTCGAGCGCGAGGTGGCCAAGCCGCTCGAGGAGGCGCTCAACACCATCGCCGGCGTGGAGCGGGTGCAGTCCCGCAGCTTCGAGGGCCGGATGCAGGCCTCGGTCGAGTTCTCGCTGAACGCCGACATGAACCGCGGCATGCAGGAGATCCGCGACCGCGTGGCGCAGGCCCAGGCGCAGTTCCCGCGCGACGTGAAGCCGCCGATGGTGCAGCGGTTCCAGACCGAGAACGCGCAGCCCATCATCGTGGCCGCGCTGATGAGCCCGGACCGCACGCTGCGCGAGCTGTCGATGATGGCCGACCTGACCGTCTCCAAGCGGCTGGGCCGCGTCGAGGGCGTGGCCAAGGTGGACGTCGGCGGCATGGCGGTGCGCGAGGTCCGCATCGACCTGGACCCGACCCGCTTGCGCGCCTTCAACATCACGCCGGCGCAGATCTCGGCGGCGCTCAACGCCGCCAACACCGACGCGCCGGTGGGCCTGATCTCCAACCGCTTCGATGACGCGATGCTGCGCGTCGAGGGCAAGGTCAAGGATCCGAAGGAATTCGCCAATGTCGTTGTCGGCCGCCGCGGCGACCTGCCGCTGACGCTGGGTGACCTCGGCACGCTCAGCGAGCGCGAGCGCGAGCTCGACAGCATCGCCCGCATCAACGGCCAGCCCGCCGTCACCTTCAACATCTTCAAGCAGCAGGACGCCAACATCGTCGCCACCGGCGAGGCGGTCAAGGCGGCGGTCGAGGAGATGCGCAAGACGCTGCCCAAGGACATGGAGCTGCGGCTGGTCTACGTCAACAGCGACTTCGTGAAGCACTCGCTGGACGGCCTGCGCCACACGCTGATCGAGGGCGCGCTGCTGACCATCGCCATCGTGTTCCTGTTCCTGCACAGCTGGCGCTCGACCATCATCACCGGGCTGACGCTGCCGATCTCGGTGATCTCCAGCTTCATCGCGATCTATGCCTTCGGCTTCACGCTGAACTTCATGACGATGATGGCGCTGAGCCTGTGCATCGGCCTGCTGATCGACGACGCCATCGTCGTGCGCGAGAACATCGTGCGCCACGTCGGCATGGGCAAGGACCACCACCGCGCGGCCGAGGACGGCACCAACGAGATCGGCCTGGCGGTGATGGCCACGACCTTCGCGATCTGCGCGGTGTTCGTGCCGGTCGCCTTCATGGGCGGCATCGTCGGCAAGTTCTTCTATCCCTTCGGCATCACCGTCGCGGTGGCGGTGCTGGTGTCGCTGTTCGTCAGCTTCACGCTGGACCCGATGCTGTCCTCGGTCTGGCCCGATCCGCCGAGCACCTACATCAAGAAGGTGCCGGTCATCGGCCACCTGGTGCGCGCCACCGACCGCGGCATGGACCTGCTTCACGACGTCTACGAGAAGACGCTGCGCTGGGTGTTCTCCGGCCGCCGCTACCGGATGCTGGTGCCGCCGCTGCCGGCCTTCGGGCGCCCGTTCGGGCCGGACGGCCAGCGCCTGAAGAGCGCGCCGCGCCGCCTGCGGCTGGCCACCATCACGCCGCGCGGCATCGTGACCGGCTCGGGCGTCGGCAGCTTCGTGCTGGCCCTGCTGCTGGTGCCGGCGGTGGGCAGCGAGTTCCAGCCGCAGATCGACCAGGGCTTCACCCACCTGACGCTGCGCATGCCGGTGGCCACCAGCCTGGAGCGCGGCGAGGCCAAGGTGCGCCAGGTCGAGGAGATCCTGGCCACCTTCCCCGAGATCAAGACCGTCGCGACCGTCGTGGGCAGCAGCGGGGAGGGCATGGCCACCGGCCGCAACCAGGCCAACCTGGACATCGCGCTGGTCGGCCGCAAGCTACGCAAGCGCACCCAGATGCAGGTGGAGGACGCGATCCGCGCCGAGATCGCGCGCATTCCCGGCGTCGAGGTCAGCGTCGGCTTCAACCGCCCGGTGTGGGTCACCATCCTCGGTTCCGATCCGGAGGTGCTGACCCAGGTGGCCAAGGACTTCGCCGAGAAGGTCAAGAAGATCAAGGGCGCGGTGGACGTGGACACCACGGTCAAGCCGGGGCTGCCGGCCTATGCGGTCAAGCTCAAGGACTCGGCGGTGCGCGAACTGGGGCTCAACGCGGTGCAGGTGGCGTCCTCGCTGCGGGCTTACGTCAACGGCGACATCGCGACCTACTGGACCACGCCCGACGGCAACCAGGTCGAGGTGCTGCTGCGCCTGCCCAAGGCGCAGCGCCAGAGCATCGAGCAGATGCGCAACCTGCCGGTGGCCTTCGCCCGCGACGGCTCGCCGATCGCGCTGGAGCAGGTCGCGACCATCGAGCCGGTGTTCAACCCCGAGGTGATCCGTCGCCAGAACCTGCAGCGCCGCGAGGCGGTCTACGCCGGCGTGCAGGGCCGCCCCGGCGGCGACGTCAACGCCGACGTGCAGAAGCTGATCAAGGAGACGCAGCTGCCGCCGGGCATCAGCTTCATGGTCGACGGCGACGGCAAGCAGCAGGCGGAGGCCTTCAACGGCCTGCTGATCGCGATGGGGCTGGCGTTGATCTTCATCTACATCGTGCTGGCCAGCCAGTTCGGCAGCTTCGTGCAGCCGATCGCCATCATGGCCTCGCTGCCGCTGGCGATGATCGGGGTGATGCTGGCGCTGCTGCTGTGGAAGACGACGCTGAACGTGTTCTCGATGATCGGCCTGGTGATGCTGATGGGCCTGGTGACCAAGAACGCGATCCTGCTGGTGGACTTCGCCAACCATGCGCGCAAGGATCAGGGTCTGTCGGTGCCGGAGGCGCTGCTGCAGGCCGGCCTGACGCGGATGCGGCCCATCATCATGACGACCGCGGCGATGGTGTTCGGCATGCTGCCGATGGCGATCGCGCTCAACGAGGGCGGCGAGATCCAGGCGCCGATGGGCCGCGCGATCATCGGCGGCGTGATCACCTCGACGATCCTGACGCTGGTCGTGGTGCCGGTGATCTATTCCTACCTGGTGAAGGGCCGCAAGACCTTCGCGGCGGCGTCGACGCCGACCGACGCGGACCTCGACGCCTCGGCGGATGACCGCTCGGCGGGCCCGGCGATCGGCCCAGGCACGCCGACGCCAGGCATCGCCGACTGAGGCCGCACGCGCGACGGGCCAGGCGCCCGTCGTCGATGGCACGGACGCGGATCGGCAACGATCCGGCGTTGTCGTTCATGTCGGCGCCTAGCAGCTCTCGCGCAGGACCAGCTCGAAGCCCAGATCCAGGCAGGGCTCGGGGACCGCTTCGTTGCGCATCAGCGCGACCAGCATGCGCGCGGCCTCCAGGCCGATCTCGCCGCGAGGCGTGCGCACGGTGCTCAGCGGCGGCAGCATCTGGCCGCCGCCGGTGAGGTCGTTGAAGCCGGCGACGGCGACGCGCTCGGGCACCCGGATCCCCAGCCGCAGCGCCTGCAGCAGCGCGCCCTGGGCCAGGTCGTCGTTGTTGAAGAAGATCGCGTCGACATCGGGCACGGCCTGCAGGACGCGCTCGAACATCGCCGCGCCGAGCGCGAACGACGACGGTGCCGCGTCCATGAACTCCAGCGTCGGATCGTGCGCCGCGCCCAGCGCTTCCCGATAGCCCTGCGCGCGCTGCAGCGTGCGCGGGTCCAGCTGCGCCGCGGCGAAGGCGATGCGGCGATAGCCGCGCCGCATCAGCTCGGCCGTCATCGCGTGACCGGCCGCCTGCTGCGAGAAGCCGACCGAATACAGCCCCGGCTCGCCGCGGTTCTCCATCACGTGGACGCAGGGCACGCCGCTGCCGTGGATCAGCGCCCGGGCCGCGTCGGTGCGGTCGAAGCCGGTGACCAGCAGCCCCGCCGGGCGGTTCATCAGGTAGGTGCGCAGCAGCGCCTCTTCTTCCTCGGGGTGGTAGTGGGTCACGCCGATCAGGCTCTGGTAGCCGGCGGCCAGCAGCGTGCGCTGCGCCGCGTCCAGCAGGTCGACGAACAGCGCGTTCGACAGCAGCGGGATCAGCAC
>NZ_VOSR01000089.1:0-7369 GCF_007997345.1 Mitsuaria sp. TWR114 | reverse complement strand
TCGCCCAGGTTCAGGTCCAGCAGCACCGCGTCCACCGCGCCCCGCTCGCCATAGGCCAGCAGGCCTTCCTGCAGCGACGCGGCCTCGACCCATTCGATGTCGATCTCGTCCAGCGTCTGGTAGAGCGTGCGGATGCCCGCGCGCACGAGTTCGTGATCGTCGACCAGCAACACGCGGCGCTTGAGCGCGGGCATCGTGTAGCCGCCATTTCCTGCTGCCTCGAATGCACGGGCAACGGACACTGCTTCCATAGGGCCTCCCTTCTTTGACTGACCGATCGTCTCCGGTTCGGCCGTCGTCACCCTTTGATCACCGGAGAAGGCCCGCATGATAGGCCGATGGTCACTTGCGTCGCCCCCTCTTCAGGGGGAACCCTGAGGGGCTGCGCCCGAAACACTTGTGACGACATGTTGCTGGTGCAATTCGTCAACGTTGTCAGGCCCCTTCCCTATTTATAGGTCTTGGCCGGTCCACGCCACCCCCTGTTCGGTGGGGACGCCCATCCGCCGCGCGGGCGATATCGGGGCCTGCCCTGATGCCGGAAATAGCATTGGCCAACTGGAAAATGTGATTGGCCGGGGATCACCCGGCTCCCTAGCATTTGCTCCGCTCGACAACAACCCCACGGCGGTTGTGGAGTCGCCCGGTCACCGGGTTGACACGCCAGAAAAACGACGGAGACAACATGAGCAAGATTCCCTTCGGGCTGCGGACCACCGTGGCCGCGGCCGCCCTCCTCGGGGCGGCGATCCAGGTCCAGGCGCAGAGCCAGCCCCCGGCCGACGAGAAGAAGTCGGACGACACCAAGCTGGAAACCGTGGTCGTGAGCGGCATGCGCCGCTCGGCCGAATCGGCGCAGACCATCAAGCAGAACAGCGACCAGGTGGTGGATTCCATCGTCGCCGAGGACATCGGCAAGTTCCCCGACAAGAACGTCGCCGAGATCCTGGGCCGCGTCACCGGCGTGCAGATCCAACGCAACAACGGCGAGGCCAGCGGCGTGATCGTGCGCGGCCTGGGCGGCGTGGTGACGCTGCTCAACGGACGCGAATTCTTCTCGGACTCGGGCCGCAGCCTGTACCTGTCGGACGTGCCCGCGACGATGCTCAAGCGCATCGACGTCTACAAGACCCAGGAAGCCTCGCTGCCCGAGGGTGGCACCGCCGGCGTCATCGACGTGCGCACCAACCGCCCGCTGGACTTCAAGGACGCGCAGCTGGTGCTGTCGGCCCGTGGCGAGCACCGCGACAAGGCCAAGACCAACAACCCGGACATCTCCGGCATGGCCTCCAACCGCTGGAAGACCGACCTGGGCGAGATGGGCGCGTTGATCGGCCTGTCCTACCAGCGCGGGCAGTACCACGACGAGACCGGCTTCGTCGGCAACCCGGAATCCATCGTCGTGCCGGGCCGCGCGAACCCGGTGCTGGGCACCGACTCGATGGGGCGCGTCTTCGCGCTGGGCGACCGCAAGCGCGTCGCCGGCAACTTCGCGCTGCAGTGGAAGCCCAACAAGGATTCGGAGATCTACCTCGAAGGCTTCGGCACCCGCATCGACCATCGCTATCAGCTGTCCTTCCTGGTGGGCGGCATCGGCATGTTCAACGACGGCGCCTGGCGCCCGGTGCCCGGCACCGTCATCACGACCAAGCCCGGCACCGACAACCTGGACACCGCGACCAACACCAACTACCCGGGCTGGGGCTTCACCTCGACGCAGGCCAAGCATGACGAGGTCGGCAACAACCAGTTGGCGCTGGGCGGCAACTGGCGCCTGACCGACCGCCTCAAGGTCAGCACCGAACTGGCCCGCACCCGCAGCGTGATCGACTGGGTCAACCGCATCCTGGACACCGGCTACAGCCCGACCAGCACCGTCGCCGCGGTGCGAGGCGGTGGCGGCTACATCGACTACCCGGGCCTGGACCTGACCGACGCCGCGAACTTCCGCGTCAACGGCGGCGTCGACGTGCGCGGCCGCCGCGAGGGCAAGTCCACCGACTGGCGCGCCGATGCCGACTACGACATGGGCGACGGCTTCCTGAAGGAGCTCAGCACCGGCGTGCGCCTGGCCAAGCGCGACGCGATGTCGATCAACACCAACATGCCGTGGACGACCTCGTTCTCGGCGGTGGGCCAGACCCTGACCAACTTCCCCGGCATCTACGAGGTCTCGCCGAGGACCTACGGCGACTTCGGCGTGAAGCAGTACGTCTTCGCGTCCCGCGACTGGCTGCTCGACAACGGCGAGGCCTTCCGGCAGATGCTGACCGGCAGCACGGCGCTGACGCCGTACGACCCGATGACGCTCTTCGACGACACGGAGAAGACCAGCGCCCTCTACGGCCGCGCCAAGTTCGGCTTCGACGCCTGGGGCGTGCCGGTCTCCGGCGTCGCCGGCCTGCGCGTGGTCCGCACCGAGCAGACGCTGCGCGGCAACTCCCGCGACGCGTCGACCAACGTCATCACGCCGGTGCTGGTCGACACCTCGCGCACCGACACGCTGCCGACGCTGTCGCTGCGCGCCGACCTGACCCCGCGCCTGGTCAGCCGCCTGGTCTGGGGCAAGACGATCGAGCGTCCCAACTTCGTCGACTACAACCCGGGCCAGACCAACACGCCTCCCGGCGGCGGCGTCACCTTCGGCACCCTGGCCGGCGGCAACCCCAACCTGAAGCCGACCGAGTCCAACAACACCGACGTGGCGCTCGAGTACTACTTCGCCAAGACCGGCTCGGTCACCGGCACGGTCTTCGAGCACAAGTTCAAGAACCGCGTCATGACGCAGACGACGCAGACGACGATCAACGGCGTGCCCTACAACGTCACGCAGCCGATCAACGTCACCCGCGCCAACCTGCATGGCTACGAGCTGAGCTACCGCCAGTTCTACGACTTCCTGCCGGGCTGGCTGGGCGGTTTCGGCATGGAGGCCAACTTCACCTTCATGACGGGCAAGCAGACGCAGCCCGACGGCACCGACGGCCCCTTCCTCGGCCAGTCCAAGAAGGCCTACAACATCGTCGGCATGTACGAGCGCAACGGCATCTACGCGCGCCTGGCCTACAACTGGCGCGACAAGTTCCTGGCCGAGTCGCCGTACCGCAGCACCCAGCACCAGCTGTGGGTGGCGCCGCTCAAGACCCTGGACCTGTCGCTGGGCTACGAGCTGACCAAGCAGATGACGGTGTCGCTGGACGTGACCAACCTGCTCAACCAGGCCTATCACGACTACTTCGACAAGGACCCGTCGCTGGTGCGTGACGTGCGCTACTACGACCGCACCGTGGCCGTGGGCCTGCGCTGGAAGCTCTGATCCCGCCGCGATGCTCGACGACCCGCAAGTCCTGACCCCGCTGATCCCGCAGCGGGCCGATCCCCACCTGACCCGTCACGTGGACGGGGCCGGCCGCGCGCGCTACTTCTTCACCGCCTCGGTGCCGGAGTACGACCGCATCGAGCTGCGCGCCGCGGACGCGTGGCAGGACCTGCCCCACGCGACGCCGCGGGTGGTCTGGCGCAAGCCGGACACGGGGCGTTGGAGCGAGCTGATCTGGGCGCCGGAACTCCATTTCCGCCAGGGCGCCTGGTACCTCTACTTCGCGGCGGCGCCGAGCCGGGAGATCGTCGGCGGCCTGTTCCAGCACCGCATGTATGCGCTGCGGAACCGGTCGCCCGATCCGATGGCCGGCGAGTGGGAGTTCCTCGGGCAGATCGACACCGGCATGGACACCTTCTGCCTGGACGCGACGACCTTCGAGCATCGCGGCCAGCTCTACTACCTGTGGGCGCAGAAGGCGCTCGACATCCCGGGCAATTCCAACCTCTACATCGCGCCCATGCGCACGCCCTGGCAGCTGGCCGGCGCACCGGTGATGCTGAGCAAGCCGGAGTTCGACTGGGAATGCCGCGGCTTCCTGGTCAACGAGGGCCCGTCGGTGCTGCACAGCCACGGCAAGGTCTTCATCAGCTACTCGGCCAGCGCGACCGACGAGAACTACGCGATGGGCCTGCTGTGGATGGACGAGTCCGCCGATCCGATGGATCCGGCGAGCTGGACCAAGTCGCCGGCGCCGGTGCTGACCACGAGCCCCACCCAGCCGATCTTCGGCCCGGGGCACAACAGCTTCGCGCTGGACGAGGACGGCCGCACGGTACTGCTCGTCTATCACGCCCGCACCTACACCGAGATCGTCGGCGATCCGCTCTGGAACCCCGATCGCCACACCTTCGTCAAGCACCTGGGATGGACCGCGGACGGCATGCCCGACTTCGGCGACGCCGGATTGGCGTGATATCCGATTCGATATCGGAATCCCGGAAGTTTTGATTGGATCCGAATCACCTGTCTCCCTAGCATGGCTCACGGAGACATCACCCACTACCTGCAATGACCGAGGCCAAGAAGAAGATCAAGCTGCGTTCCGCCGAATGGTTCGGGACCCAGGACAAGAACGGATTCATGTACCGGTCCTGGATGAAGAACCAGGGCATCCCGGACCATGAGTTCGAGGGCAAGCCGATCATCGGCATCTGCAACACCTGGTCCGAGCTGACGCCGTGCAACGCGCACTTCCGCAAGCTGGCCGAGCACGTCAAGCGCGGCATCCTGGAAGCGGGCGGCTATCCGGTGGAATTCCCGGTGTTCTCCAACGGCGAGTCCAACCTGCGCCCGACCGCGATGCTCACGCGCAACCTGGCCAGCATGGACGTCGAGGAATCGATCCGCGGCAATCCGATGGACGCCGTCGTGCTGCTGGTGGGCTGCGACAAGACCACGCCGGCGCTGCTGATGGGCGCGGCCAGCGTGGACCTGCCCACCATCGTGGTCACCGGCGGGCCGATGCTCAACGGCAAGCTGAACGGCAAGAACATCGGCTCGGGCACCGCCGTCTGGCAACTGCATGAGCAGGTCAAGGCCGGCGAGATCTCGATGCACGACTTCATCGCCGCCGAGGCGGGCCATTCGCGCTCGGCGGGCACCTGCAACACGATGGGTACGGCCTCGACGATGGCCTGCATGGCGGAGTCGCTGGGCACCTCGCTGCCGCACAACGCCGCGATCCCGGCGGTCGACGCGCGCCGCTACGTGCTGGCGCACCTCTCCGGCATGCGCATCGTCGAGATGGTCTGGGAGGACCTGCGCCTGTCCAAGATCCTGACCCGCGAGGCCTTCGAGAACGCGATCCGCACCAACGCCGCGATCGGCGGCTCGACCAACGCGGTCATCCACCTGAAGGCGATCGCCGGCCGCATCGGCGTGCCGCTGGAGCTGGAGGACTGGACCCGCATCGGCCGCGGCACGCCCACGCTGGTGGACCTGCTGCCCTCGGGCCGCTTCCTGATGGAAGAGTTCTATTACGCCGGCGGCCTGCCGGGCGTGCTGCGCCGGCTCGGCGACAACGGCCTGCTGCCGCACAAGGACGCGCTGACCGTCAACGGCAAGACGCTCTGGCAGAACTGCCACGACGCGCCGATCTATGACGAGGAAGTGATCCGCCCGATCGCCAAGCCCCTGATCGAGGACGGCGGCATCTGCGTGCTGCGCGGCAACCTCGCGCCGCGCGGCGCGGTGCTCAAGCCCTCGGCGGCGACGCCCGCGCTGATGCAGCATCGCGGCCGGGCCGTGGTGTTCGAGGACTTCGACGACTACAAGGCGCGGATCATGGATCCGAACCTGGAGGTCGACGCCGATTCCATCCTCGTCATGAAGAACTGCGGCCCGATGGGCTATCCCGGCATGGCCGAGGTCGGCAACATGGGCCTGCCGCCCAAGCTGCTGGCGCAGGGCATCAAGGACATGGTCCGCATCTCCGACGCCCGCATGAGCGGCACCGCCTACGGCACCGTGGTGCTGCACGTCGCGCCGGAGGCCAAGGCCGGCGGCCCGCTGGCGGTGGTGCGCGAGGGCGACTGGATCGAGCTCGACTGCGCGGCCAACCGGCTGCACCTGGACATCAGCGACGCGGAGTTGCAGGCGCGCCTGGCCGACTGGGCCGCGAAGCAGCAGCCCGATCCCGCGGACCAGAGCGGCTACCGCAAGCTCTATGTCCAGCACGTGCTGCAGGCCGACGAGGGCTGCGACTTCGATTTCCTGCGTGGCTGCCGCGGTTCCGCGGTGCCGCGGCACTCGCACTGACCGTGCGCGTGGACTGAAGAACGAAGGACCGGGAACGGTCCTTCGTCGTTTCGGCACCGCAGAGTGCCGACGAAACGATAACGACACCTGGAGACAAGCATGACCATGAAGAGGACGGCCTTCGGCCTGGCCGCGGGCGCCCTGCTCGCCTGGAGCGCGCACGCGGCCGATGTTCAGCTCACCGTCGATGCGGGCAAGCCCGGTCCGGTGATCCACCGCAATGTCTACGGCCAGTTCGCCGAGCATCTGGGCACCGGCATCTACGAAGGCATGTGGGTCGGGCCCGACTCCAACATCCCCAACGTGCGCGGCTGGCGCAAGGACGTGGTGGGCGCGCTCAAGGCGCTGCACGTGCCGCTGGTGCGCTGGCCCGGCGGCTGCTTCGCCGACGAGTACCACTGGCGCGAAGGCATCGGCCCGCGCGGCAAGCGGCCGGTCAAGGTCAACACGCACTGGGGCGGTGTCGCCGAGAACAACGCCGTCGGCACGCACGAGTTCTTCGACCTGGTCGAGCAGCTCGGCGCCGAGGCCTATGTCAACGGCAACCTGGGCACCGGCAGCGCGCAGGAGATGGCCGAGTGGCTGGAGTACATGACGGCCGAGGGCAACTCCACGCTGGCGCAGCTGCGCCGCAAGAACGGCCGCGACAAGCCGTTCAAGGTCAGCTACTTCGCCGTCGGCAACGAGGCCTGGGGCTGCGGCGGCAACATGACGCCGGAGTACTACGTCAACCAGTACCGTCAGGTCGCGACCTTCCTTAAGACGCCGGACAACAACCGTCCGAAGTTCATCGCCAGCGGCGGCAATGCCAACGACACGCGCTGGACCGAGGTGCTGTCGACGCAGAACATCAAGTTCAACTTCGACGCGATCGGCCATCACTACTACGTGTTCCCGAGCGGCAAGTGGGAAGGCAAGGGATCGGCGGCCGGTTTCAAGGAAGACGAGTGGATCTCGCTGCTGTCCTACACGCAGGACTTCGAGAAGACCGTCGCCGCCAACATCGCGGTCCTGGACAAGAACGACCCGCAGAAGCGCATCGGCCTCTACCTGGATGAATGGGGCAGCTGGTACGACCCGGAGCCGGGCACCAACCCGGGCTTCCTGGTCCAGCGCAACACGCTGCGCGACGCGGTCCTGGCCGCCCTGCACTTCCACATGTTCCATGCGCATGCGGACCGGGTGCACATGACCAACATCGCGCAGATGGTCAACGTGCTGCAGGCCATG
>NZ_VOSR01000889.1:0-567 GCF_007997345.1 Mitsuaria sp. TWR114 | reverse complement strand
GGCGGGGCGTCGGGTCGACGTCGGGCGAGGCGGGGGTATCGTCCATGGCGCCGGCCATTGTGCGTCAGCCCCTGCGGGCCGATCGCCGCGCGACCGGGGCGAAGGCCCTGGAATTCGAGGCTTCGGCCCGGTCCCGTCCCCTTGAGAAGCGGGCATGGGATTTGTATGGTGGAACGCATGCCGTCCTTGCCGCTCCCGCCACCTCGACCCCCCCAGCCGCGCGCCGACATGCCGCCCGCCCGCACCGAAGAGGCCGTCGATGCCAGCGCTTCCGGGACGGGAACCGGATCTCCTGGCTCCTCGGGCATGGGTGATGGCACAGGCGCTGGCACTGGCGCCGACGCCCGCATCCGCCTGCTGGTCGTGCAGGCGCTGAGCGTGCAGCCGCTGGCCGCCGTGCTGGAGGAGAGCGGCTACGAGCTGCTCCGCGCCGCGGATGCGATCGCGGCGGTAGACGGCCTGGGCGCGCGGCCCTCGCTGGTGATCATGGACATGACCCTGCCCGACCTGCCGGGCGACGGCCCGCTGGCGTTGCTGCGGCGGCTGGCCGCCGGCCCGGCGCCGGTG
>NZ_VOSR01000888.1:0-1166 GCF_007997345.1 Mitsuaria sp. TWR114 | reverse complement strand
GCCGCCGCCGCGCGCGCGGCGATCACCGCGGGCCGCATCGAGGCCCGGCACAGTCCGCGCGAGCCGCTGGACGTGCTGGTGCAGCACCTGGTCACGGTGGCGCTGGGTGGCGGCTTCGAACCGGACGCGCTGCTGGCGGAGGTCCGCGGCACGGTCGCCTACGAGGCACTCGACGACGCGAACTGGCGCTGGGCGCTGGACTTCGTGCGCCAGGGCGGGGCCTCGCTGACCGCCTACCCGGACTACCACCGCGTCGTGCCTGACGAGCACGGCGTCTGGCGCGTGCCGGACGCGCGGCTGGCGCGACGCCACCGCGTCAACATCGGGACCATCGTCAGCGACGCGTCCATCAGCGTGCAGTACCTGGGCGGCGGCAAGCTGGGCAGCGTCGAGGAAAGCTTCATCGCGCGGCTGCGCCCGGGCGATGCCTTCATGTTCAGCGGCCGCCTGCTGGAGCTGGTGCGGGTCGAGCAGATGACGGCGCTGGTGCGGCGCGCCACCGCTGGACGGGCCGCGCTGCCGCGCTGGAACGGCGGCCGCATGCCCCTGTCCAGCACGCTGGCCGACGCGGTGCTGCGCGAGCTGGCCGAGGCCGACGCGGGCCGCTTCGATTCGCCCGAGATGGCCTGCGTGCGCCCGCTGATCGACATCCAGCGGCGCTGGTCCGGCGTGCCCGCGCCCGACGTGCTGGTGGCGGAGACGCTGAAGTCGCGCGAGGGCTGGCACCTCTTCCTCTACCCCTTCGCCGGCCGGCAGGTGCACCTTGGCCTGGCCGGCCTGATCGCCTGGCGCGCGGCGCAGCCGGAGACCGGCACCTTCTCGATCGCGCTGAACGACTATGGCATCGAGCTGCTCAGCGCCAAGCCCATCGACTGGGCCGAGCGGCTGCCGGGACTGCTCAGCGTGCCGCCGCTGGAGACGCTGCTGCACGAGGTGCTGGCCAGCCTGAACGCGACCGAACTGGCGCGCCGCCGCTTCCGCGAGATCGCGCGCATCGCCGGGTTGATCTTCCAGAGCCACCCCGGCGAGCGCCGCAGCAATCGGCAGCTGCAGGCCTCCGCCACGCTGTTCTTCGAGGTCTTCCAGCAGCACGACCCCGGCAACCTGCTGCTGGCGCAGGCCGAGCGCGAGCTGCTGACGCAGGAGCTCGACGTGCGCCGCCTGGC
>NZ_VOSR01000887.1:0-2172 GCF_007997345.1 Mitsuaria sp. TWR114 | reverse complement strand
CTGCTGCAGCGCGCCGGCCTGGACTATCACGAGTACGCGCCGGTTCTGCGGCACGCGGACTGGGCGCGCTTCCTGGCGACGGAACAGCCGGACGCGACGCGCCTGTTCGCGTTCACCACGCGCGGCAGCCGCCTGCTGCCGACGGTCGCGTTGAAGCCGGGCGACTGGCTGGTCTTCGGCTGCGAGACCTCCGGCCTGCCGCCGGCGCTGCGCGATGGTTTCCCGCTCGAGCAGCGCGTGCGGCTACCGATGCGCGAAGGCCAACGCAGCCTGAACCTCAGCAACGCGGTGGCGGTGGCGGTCTTCGAAGGCTGGCGGCAGAACGGCTACGCGGACGGCGTCTGAGCCAGGCGCTCACTCGCGCTCGAGCTTCAACTGCTTGATCAAGGCGCCCCAGCGCTGGCGCTCGTCGCGCATCAGGCTGTCCAGCCCTTCCGGCGAGGTGCCGGCGGCGCTGAAGAACAGCGGTAGCAGCTCGCGCCGGAAGGCCTCGCCGCGGACGATGCGGACCACCTCGTCCGACAGCCGCCGCACGATCGCCTCTGGTGTGCCGGCCGGCGCCAGCAGCGCCTGCCACGAGGTGGCCTCGAAGCCGGGATAGCCGGATTCGGCCACGGTCGGCAGCTCCGCGAGCGCGCCGAAGCGGCCGCGCTGGTCACCGCCAGCGCCTTCAGCTTGCCGGCCCGCACCTGCGGCATCGCGATGGCGGGCACCATGAAGCCGGCGTGGATCTGGCCCGCGAGCATCGCGCTGACGACCTGCGGGAACCCGGCATACGGCACGTGGACCATCGCCAGGCCAGCACGAGCAATGAACGAGGCCATCGCCAGATGCGCGGCGCTGCCGTTGCCGACGCTGCCGTAGTTGAGCTCGCCGGCGCGCCGCCTGGCCAGCGCGACGAACTGCGCGAGCGTCTCCACACCCAGCGACGGCGGCACGACCAGCACGTTCGGCGAGCTGGCGATGAAGCTCACCGCGCGCAGCTCTCGCTGCGGGTCGTAGGGCAGCGACTTCGCCAGCAGCGGCGCGGTGATCAGCGGTCCCTGGATGGTGAACAGCAGCGTGTGGCCATCGGGCGCGGCCTTCGCGACCGCGCCGGTGCCGATGTTGCCGCCCGCGCCCGGTTTGTTGTCGACGACCACCGGCTGGCCAAGCGTGTGCGCGAGCGGCTCGGCGAGATAGCGGGCCACCAGGTCCGGCGAGCTGCCACCCGGGAAGGGAACGACGAGACGGACTGGTCGCGACGGCCATGAGCCGGCGTTGCCGGCAGTTGCGGCGGCGATCGCAACAGCCGGCATCAGGCCAAGGCCGGTGCTCGCCGCCGTCGTGGTCGCCGCCGCGGCGGCGGCAAGCAGGTCGCGACGCTTCATGAGCCCGCTCATGCCATGGTCCTCATGCGCCGCACCGACATGTCCCACCCAGCGCGCCTCACCATTCGGACTTCGCTTGGCGCCCCATCAGCGCGTCCAGGGCCTCGTGCGGCGTCAGCCGGCCTTCGAGCACCTCGACGACCGCCGCGGTGATCGGCATGTCGACGCCAGCCCCGCGCGCCCGCGCCAGCACCGTCGGCGCGCTGTAGACGCCCTCGGCGACATGGCCCAGCTTCGCGAGGATGCCAGGCAGGTCCAGGCCCTCGGCCAGCAGCAGGCCGACGCGACGGTTGCGCGACAGATCGCCGGTGGCCGTCAGCACCAGGTCGCCCAGGCCAGCGAGCCCGAGCAGCGTCTCCGGCTGCGCGCCCAGCGCGAGCGCAAGCCGCTGCATCTCCGCCAGGCCGCGCGTGATCAGCGCGGCGCGGGCGTTGAGTCCCGGCCCCTGCCCGCCCTGCGCCTGCGCGACCAGCCGCAGGCCATCGGCGATCCCCACGGCGATCGCCATCACGTTCTTGACCGCGCCGCCCACCTCGACGCCGACCGGATCGGCCGACGAGTACACGCGCAGCCGCTCGCTGTGGAACGCCGACACGCCCAGCTGCGCCAGCGCGGCATCGCCCGAGGCGGACACCAGCGCCGTCGGCTGCCCGGCCGCCACTTCCTGCGCGAAGCTGGGACCCGACAGGACGCCGGTGGCCAGCCGCGGCGCGACCTCCCGGGCGATCTCGTGGCCGAGCAGGCCGGTGCCGGCCTCGAAGCCCTTGCACAGCCACAGCGCGGCCAGCAGGCCCAGCACCGC
>NZ_VOSR01000886.1:0-642 GCF_007997345.1 Mitsuaria sp. TWR114 | reverse complement strand
CTGGTCAACAGCGCCGGCGTCCTGCACGTCGCGCCGACGGAAGACTTCTCGCTGGCGGACTTCGACCGCACGCTGGCGGTCAACGTGCGCTCGGTCTTCGTGGCCTCGCAGGCGGCCGCCCGGCACATGCGCGAAGGCGGCCGGATCATCAACATCGGCAGCACCAACGCGCAGCGCATGCCCTTCGCCGGCGGCGCGGCGTATGCGATGAGCAAGTCGGCGCTGATCGGCCTGGTCAAGGGCATGGCGCGCGACCTGGGGCCGCGCGGCATCACGGTGAACAACGTGGCGCCGGGGCCGGTCGACACCGACATGAACCCGGCCGACACGGATTTCGGCGCCGGCCTGCATGGCCTGATGGCCGTGCCGCGTCACGCCAAGGCGGACGAGATCGCGGCGATGGTGGCCTATCTGGCCGGACCGGAAGCCGGGTTCGTCACCGGCGCCGACCTGCTGATCGACGGCGGATTCGCCGCCTGAGGCCGAGGGCGCCAGTCAAGGGATCGACGAGTCGACGAATCGACGGATCGACCGATCAACGGATCAACGGACCGTATGGCGCCGGCCGTCCTCGTCGACCCAATAGCGGCCGCCCTGGCCATCCGAGTAGACCTGGCGCTCGCGGCCGTCGACGACCAGCGT
>NZ_VOSR01000885.1:0-1657 GCF_007997345.1 Mitsuaria sp. TWR114 | reverse complement strand
CGTCCTCGGCCAGGTCGGCCATCCAGGCCTGGCGTTCGGCGGTGCCTTCGGCGCTCCAGGGCGTGAGCCCGGCGTCGCGGACGGTCTCCGCGACCTCGCGCACCTCCTCGCTGCGGCGCCGGCCGTGCTGGATCACGCGCTGGAAGAAATACGCGGCCTGCTTTTCCCACTCGATGCCGGGGAAGGTCTCCTTCAGCGAGGCCAGCACCGCGTCCTCGACGCCGTAATGGCGGGCGGCGGTGAGGCTCTCGATGACCATGGCCTCCAGGCCCTTGATCATGACGCTGCGGCACATCTTGGTCGCGCTGACGATGCCGAGCTCCGCGCTGCCCACGCTGGCGGCGAAGCCCAGCCGCGCCAGCAGCGGCGAGATCGCGTCCGCATGCGGGCCGCCCAGCAGCAGCGGGACCTTGATCCGGTAGGGCGGCACGCTGGTCATCACCGCGCCCTCGACATAACGGCCACCGGCCGCCTGCACCGCCTCGGCCGCCTCGCGCTTGGCCTTGGGCGAGGCCGAGTTGAAGTCCAGCACGAAGGTGCCGGGCCGCAGGCCCGCGGCGGCTGCGCGCGCCGCGTCCAGCGTCTGGCTGGCGGTGACGGCGCTCACGATCAGGTCGGCTGGCGTGGCCACCATCGTCGCCGACGGGCTGAGCCCGACGCCGAACTCCACGGCGTGCTCGCGCATGGTGTCGGCGTCGGCGGACGGTGACTCCAGCTTCAGGTCGTAGGCGTTGACGGCGACGCCGACGGCGCGCAGGTCCTCGGCCAGGATGCGCCCGACCTCGCCGTAACCGACGAGGCCCACGCGCAGTTCGTCCAGCGACGGCGGCTGGCCCTGATCGTTGGCGGCGGTGCTCATGTCAGTCCAGCGAGAGGTTGAAGCGCTTGATCAGCGCGGCGTACTTGGCCGACTCGGCGGAGATGAAGCCCATGTACTGCTCCTTCGTGGTCGGGAAGACGTCGTAGCCGAAGGTGACATAGCGCTCGCGGATGTCGGGCTCGGCCAGCGCGGCCTCGATGTCGCGCTGGATGCGCTCCTGCACCGCCTTGGGCAGCCCGCGCGGCGCGGCGATGGTGGTCCAGCCGGTGGCCTCGTAGCCGGCGGGGCCGCCGGACTCGGCCACGGTGGGGACGTCGGGGAAGGCCGGGTGGCGCTTCGGGCTGGTGATGGCGATGAAGCGGATCTTGCCGGCGCGCTGCAGCGGCCCGGCCGTCGCCATCGTGCCCAGGGCGAAGTTGAGCTCGCCGTTGGCCACGGCCGTGTAGAGCATCGACGTCTCCTTGTAGACGACGTGCGTCATCTGCGTCTGGGTCATCGCCTCGAGCTGCGCCGCGCCCAGGTGCACCGGGTTGCCGACCGACCAGGAGCCGTAGTTCAGCGCGCCGGGATGGGCCTTGGCATCGGCCACGATGTCGCCGACGGTCTTGTACTTGCTGTTGGCCGACACGCCGACGAAGAAATAGGCCTTGAACAGCGGCGCGATCGGGTCGAAGTCCTTGACCGGGTCGTAGGGCAGCTTCTTGAACAGGTGCGGATAGATGACCAGGTGGGCGTTGTCCAGCTGGATCAGGTCGTGGCCGTCGGTGGCGCCGCGCTTGAAGGTGTCGATCGCGATGAAGCCGTTGGCGCCGGGCTTGTTCTCGACGATCACCGGCT
>NZ_VOSR01000884.1:0-3927 GCF_007997345.1 Mitsuaria sp. TWR114 | reverse complement strand
GAACCAGGTCGGCTTCATGGCGCGGACCGACCGCAAGCGCCGCATCGATGACCTGGGTGCTCTGGCCGGGCTGCGCATCGGCGTCGTCCACGGCTACGTGAATCCGCCGCGCTTCGACGCGGCGAACCTGTCCGTCGAAGGCGCGGTGGACGACCTGGCCAACCTGCGCAAGCTGCTGGCCGGGCGCGTCGACCTGGTGCTGATCGACAAGGGCGTCGGCGCCCACCTGCTGGAGACGCAGCTGCGCGAGGCGGCCGGCAGGCTGAGCTGGCTCGATCCGGCGGTTTCGGAGATCCCGCTGTACACGGTGTTCTCCAAGGTCCGGCCCGAGGGCGAGCGCTTCGCCGCCGCGCTCTCCCGCGGCGTCGGCGAGCTGCAGGGCACTGGCCGGCTGGCGGCGCTGCTGCACCAGGGCGCGCGCTGGCAGTGAGGCCCCGCGCCCCGGCCGCGCCGGGCGCCCATGGGAGAATCGCCGCTTCCGTTCCCCCTCCGATTCCCTTCCAATTCCCCCTCCGATTGGCACGGGTCCGTCCGGCCCTCAACGCGCATGTCCCGTCACTTCACGGTGAGCGATTTCGACTTCGCTCTGCCCCCCGAACTCATCGCCCAGCATCCCGCCGCCGAGCGCAGCGCCTCACGGCTGCTCGACGGCCGCGCCGACCCGCCGGTCGACCGCGTGTTCCGCGAGCTGCCCGAGCTGCTCCATCCCGGCGACCTGCTGGTGTTCAACGACACCAAGGTCATCAAGGCGCGCCTGTACGGCGCGAAGGCCAGCGGCGGGGCGGTCGAGGCCCTGGTGGAGCGCGTGTTGCCCGGCACGCGCGAGGTCTGGGCCCACATGCGCGCCAGCAAGAGTCCCAAGCCGGGCGCGGTGGTGCGCTTCGCCGAGGCCTTCGATGCCGAGGTGCTGGGCCGCTGCGGGCCGGACGACGGCCTGTTCCACCTGCGCCTGTCCGGCGATCCGTTCGAGCTGCTGGAGCGGCACGGCCATGTGCCGCTGCCGCCGTACATCGCCCACGACGACTCCGCCGACGACGTGCGGCGCTACCAGACCGTGTTCGCGCGCGAGCCCGGAGCCGTCGCCGCGCCGACCGCCGCGCTGCACTTCGACGAGGCGCTGTTGGCGCGCCTGGCCGAGCGCGGCATCGGCACGGCGCATGTGACGCTGCACGTCGGCGCCGGCACCTTCCAGCCGGTGCGCGTCGAGTCGCTGGCCGAGCACAAGATGCACAGCGAGTGGTTCCAGGTCACGCCCGAGACCGTCGACGCGATCGCGCGCTGCCGCGCCGCCGGCGGCAAGGTCACCGCGGTCGGCACCACGACGCTGCGGGCGCTGGAGTCGGCCGCGCTCGGCGGCGGCCTGAAGGCCGGCGCGCGCGAGACCGACATCTTCATCACGCCCGGCTTCGACTTCCAGGTCGTGGACCGGCTGGTGACGAATTTCCATCTACCCAAGAGCACGCTGATGATGCTGGTCTCGGCCTTCGCCGGTTACGAGCCGGTCATGGCGCTGTACCGCCATGCGATCGCCCAGCGCTACCGCTTCTTCAGCTACGGCGACGCGATGCTGCTGGAGCGCACCCGCGGCTGAGCCCGCCCGCCGGTGTCACAGCCGGGTAGGCTGCGTCTCTTGTGAGCAAGACGACACCGGACGACGCGCCATGCCCGACATCGACTCCTCCTCAGCCGCTGCTTCCGACGCGGGCCACGCCGCGCCGGCGGCGGCCGACCAGGGCGCGACCGACCGCGCGCTGCGCTTCGACCGCGAGCACGCGCGCCCGCTGCGCGCGCTGGCCTACCGGATGCTGGGCTCCCGCGCCGAGGCCGAGGACATCGTCCAGGAAGCCTGGCTGCGCTGGGCCGATGTCGACGAGACCACGGTGCGGCACGTGGGCGCCTTCCTGTCGCGCCTGGTGACCAACCTCTGCCTGGACCGCTTGCAGTCGGCGGCGGCGCGGCGCGAGCAGTACGTCGGTGTCTGGCTGCCGGAGCCGCTGGTCGACGAGGCCGGCGACTGGTCGCCCAGTCCCGAGGCACAGGCCGAGTTCGCGCAGGACGTGTCGGTGGCCTTCCTGCTGACGCTGGAGCGGCTGTCGCCGTTGGAGCGGGCCGCCTTCCTGCTGCATGAGGTCTTCGAGCTGGACTTCGACGAGATCGCGCGCCGCCTGGGTCGCAGTGCCGCGGCCTGCCGCCAGCTGGCGAGCCGGGCGCGGCAGCACGTCAAGGCGGACTACGCGCGCCACGAGGTCGAGGACGAGGAGCGCCAGCGCCTGTTCCAGGCCTTCATGGGGGCGCTGCAGTCCTTCGACGTCGAGGGCCTGGCCCGCGTGCTGACCGACGACGCGGTGCTGCTGGCCGACGGCGGCGGCAAGGCGTCCGCGGTACCGCGGATGCTCGAGGGCGGCGCGCTGGTGGCGCGGACCTTCGTCGGCTTCGTCCGGATGCGCACCAGCCGGGACTGGCGCGTGCGGCCGGCGCAGGTCAACGGGCTGCCGGGCTACATCGTCTTCGACACCGCCGGCGAGCCGATCCAGACGGTGGCGCTGCGACCCGCGGCGGCGCCCGGCCGCATCAGCGCGATCTACGTCCAGCGCAATCCGGACAAGCTGCGCCACCTGCCCCGCATGGAGCCCTTGGTGACCCCCGCACCGGATCGGCCCGCGATGCCCGATCCGGGTGCGGACACGCCCCCCTGAAGCGCGGGATGCGCCCATCCGGGGCGTGACGCAAGTCCCGACCCCCGATGCGGACTGTGGTGTCCCCCCGCGCCCACGGGGGGTTGTGAATCCCTACCTTTAGGGACAATTGCCGCCACAAGACCTCTTCACTGCTCGGGACCTCTCATGACGCCGTTGGTTCGTACTTCCATCGCCGTGGCCGCCACGCTGTTCAGCGGCCTGGCCGCCGCCACCACCATCGGCGGACTGGTGAACACCGGCGCCGGCCTGGCTGCCGGCAGCAAGGACAGCAACTACTCGTTCTCCGCGATCGGCAACGCGGCCGGCCTGACCGGCAACGGCATCGTCAGCAACGGTAGCCTGGATCCGTTCCCGAGCTGGCTGGCCAACACGGCCAGCTCCTCGTGGCTGATCCCCGGCGCCAACCAGAACACGAATTACAGCCCGACCTCGAACTCGGTCTTCACCTGGTCGCTGAGCTTCGACCTGACCGGCTTCGACGCCAGCAGCGCGTCGTTCACCGGCCAGTGGGCGGCGGACAACAAGGGCGTGCTGCTGCTCAACGGCAACGTGATCTCGACGATTACCAGCCAGCGCGGCTACGCCGGCTGGACCTCGTTCGCCGCCTCGACCGGTTTCCTGGCGGGCGTGAACACGCTGCAGTTCGTCGTCACCGACAACGTCGACCGCACCTACAACTTCACCGGTTTGCGCGCGGAGTTCCTGAGCTCCAACGTCAACGCGACGATCGCGCCGTCGGTGCCGGAACCGCACAGCTACGCGCTGATGCTGGCCGGCCTGGGCGCGCTGGGCTTCGTGGCGCGTCGTCGCCGCGGCTGAACGCCCCACGCCCGATTAGCAGAAGCCGCTGAGTGATCAGCGGCTTTTTTCATTGCACTCCCGGCCGCCCCAACGAAAAAGCCGCCGATGAACGGCGGCTTTCGAGCCAGAGGCGCGGAGGGCTTATTCGTCGCCGCCGGTCAGCAGCGGGATCGAACCTTCCGAGTTCTTGCCCAGCAGGCCCGCGCGGCTGTACACGCCCAGCTTCTCGCGCGTGTCGGCGATGTCCAGGTTGCGCATCGTCAGCTGGCCGATGCGGTCCGCCGGCGAGAACGCCGCGTCTTCCACCTTTTCCATCGACAGGCGCTCCGGCGCGTAGGTCAGGTTGGGGCTGACGGTGTCCATGATCGAGTAGTCGTTGCCGCGGCGCAGCTCCAGCGTCACCTCGCCGGTGATCGCGCGGGCGACC
>NZ_VOSR01000883.1:0-527 GCF_007997345.1 Mitsuaria sp. TWR114 | reverse complement strand
CTCGGCCAGCGCGGCCTCGATGTCGCGCTGGATGCGCTCCTGCACCGCCTTGGGCAGCCCGCGCGGCGCGGCGATGGTGGTCCAGCCGGTGGCCTCGTAGCCGGCGGGGCCGCCGGACTCGGCCACGGTGGGGACGTCGGGGAAGGCCGGGTGGCGCTTCGGGCTGGTGATGGCGATGAAGCGGATCTTGCCGGCGCGCTGCAGCGGCCCGGCCGTCGCCATCGTGCCCAGGGCGAAGTTGAGCTCGCCGTTGGCCACGGCCGTGTAGAGCATCGACGTCTCCTTGTAGACGACGTGCGTCATCTGCGTCTGGGTCATCGCCTCGAGCTGCGCCGCGCCCAGGTGCACCGGGTTGCCGACCGACCAGGAGCCGTAGTTCAGCGCGCCGGGATGGGCCTTGGCATCGGCCACGATGTCGCCGACGGTCTTGTACTTGCTGTTGGCCGACACGCCGACGAAGAAATAGGCCTTGAACAGCGGCGCGATCGGGTCGAAGTCCGTTGACCGGGTCGTAGGGCAGCTTCTTG
>NZ_VOSR01000882.1:0-1392 GCF_007997345.1 Mitsuaria sp. TWR114 | reverse complement strand
CTGCGCGCCCACGTGCAGGCAGGCGTAGGGGCCCGTTTGCGTGCGACCGGGCCATGCCTGGGCGAGCGCCGCGTCGTCCTCCTCGCGTAGCGGGAACTCGAGCGTGTCGCGTCGGCCGGCAGGCGAGGTGGCGGCACAGCGACAGCAGCCGCTGCGTCTCGTGGCCCAGCAGCGGCCAGGGCGCAAAGCGGGCCTCGTCGGCCGGCGGCACCCAGGTCGCATCGCTGCGAAAACCCGCGTGCCAGCGCGCGCCCAGCAGGGCGAGGAAGGGATTGGTCCGCTCGCCGCTGCCGTGCAGCTGGATGGCGAGGTCCCAGTCGCTGGCGTGCATCGCGGCGAGGAAGGCGGGCAGCGCGCGCACATCGGGCTCGCGCTCCGGCAGGCCCGGCCAACCGGGAAACGGCCGCCACTCGTCGACGCAGTCCAGGCGCGACAGGTACTCGCGCGCGACCGGCAGGCCCATCAGCGCGATGTGCGCCTGCGGCCAGGCGCGCCGGATGGCCCGCAGCGCGGGCACGGCGCAGATCGTGTCGCCCAGCACCAGCGCGCGCAGGATCAGGATGCGCCGCACCTCGCCGTCGATCGACGCGGGCGCCGCAGCGGCCGACGTCGCGGACCCTCGGACGGGGCCGGTGATGGACTTCGGGCTCGCCCCCGGAAGAGGCGAACTCGCCGGAGCCGGCGTATTGGACGGAAGCGGAGGTCGCATCGCGGGCTTAGAGGAACGGCGTCCGGAAATGCCACGCGCCGCGCAGCCGCCAGTACACCGAGAGGAAGGGGATCGCGGCCGAGGTGCAGAGCATCTCCCACACATGCGGCAGCGCACGCGAGGTGGCGCGCAGGCGGCGGGCGGTCAGTCGCAGGATCAGCGCGGCCGACGCGGCCAGCAGCCCCGCCGCGATCGCGCCCTGCCCCGCCACGGTCAGCACGAGCGCCGCCGGGGCCATCGCGACGATGGCGTAGTAGTCCCACGGCGGCACGCGGCGGATGCGCGAGCGGTAGATGGCCGGGTGCTTGCGGTACAGCAACGCGTCGAAGTAGACGTTGCGCTGCTGACGCAGCGACACGCCCCAGCGTTCGGGGCGCACCGGATGCCAGACCAGCGCGTCGGCGACGCGTCCCACCGGTCCCTGCGCCTGCAGGCGGAACTGGAGGTCGGAGTCCTCGCGCCAGGCGCGCAGGAAGCGTTCGTCGAAGCCCTCGATGCGGGCCAGCACCTCGCGCCGGGCGAAGGCATTCGCCGTCACGAATTCGGAGGTCTCCAGGCCGCGGGTCATCAGCTCATGGTCAGTCGGTCGCGCGTCGCGCCGGGCGGGAGCGCCGTCGCGGCCGATGTCGCCGTCGCCGTCGGTGGCGGTGCCGATGCCATCGGCGCCCGCGCTCGCGCTCGGC
>NZ_VOSR01000881.1:0-2300 GCF_007997345.1 Mitsuaria sp. TWR114 | reverse complement strand
CCGCCGACCTGCGCGCCAACAAGGCCAAGAGCTGGCCGCAGGCCGCGGTGCCGGTGAACCAGGCGTTCAACTACACGATCTCGGCGACCAACCTCGGCCCCAGCGCGATCCCCGCCAGCGGCACCCTCACGCTCACCGACACGGTGCCGGCCAACCTGCGGGTCAACAGCATCTCGGCGCCGTCGGGCTTCAGCTGCGTGTCCTCGGGCGGCGGCACCTTCCCGCAGGCCGGTCCGGTGACCATCACCTGCACCAGCACCAACGTGGCGCTGGGGGTCAACGCCACCACCGCGAGCGTCACCATCAATGCGCAGGCCACGGCCGCGGGCGGCACGCTGACCAACCAGGTCTGCGTGAACGCCGCCAACGCGCCGGCCGACAACGTGCCCGCCAACGACTGCACCGGCGTGGGCGTGAACCCGCAGGCCAACGCCGCGCAGGCCGACGTGTCGGTGCTCAAGCGCGTGCTGGGCCTGGGCGACGGCGCGGGCAACCGCCAGGAGGCGGGCTCGCCGATCGTCTGGGAGATCGAGGTGGTCAACGCCGGCCCGCAGGCCGCGACCAACGTCGCCGTTACCGACACCCTCAACAACGTCTTCAACGCCAACGCGGGCCAGTACTCGCTGAACACGGTGGCCGGCAGTGCCACGCTGGGCAGCTGCAGCCTCGCGCCGTCCGGATCGGCGGTGTCGCTGAGCAACTGCACGATCACCAGCCTGCCGGTCTGCACCGCGGGCGTCGACTGCCCGAGGTTCCAGGTGACGGTGCGCCACTTCGGCGACGGCACGTCCTCGGACCACCAGTTCACCGTCAACAACACCGCCTTCGCGCTGGCCCAGAACGAGGCCGACCCCGACCTCCTCAACAACAACGCCAACAACAACACGCCGGCCACGGCCTACTTCATCGCCCGCACCGATGTGGCGGTGACCAAGACCGACAACCCGGACCCGGTGTCCGCCGGCCAGCTGCTCACCTACACGATCACGGCCAGCAATCCGGCCGCGACCAGCGCGAGCCGCGCCTTCAACGTGAGCATCGACGACACGCTGCCGGCGGGCCTGGTGTTCCTGTCGGCGACCGCCAACGGCGGCGGCAGTTGCACCACCGCGCCGGTCGCCGGCAGCACCACCGGTCCGGGCAATGACACGCTGATCTGCGGCTGGAGCTCGATCGCCCGCGGCGCGCAGCAGACCGTCGTCGTGCGCGTGCGCGCCAGCGCCGCGCTGGCCACGGCGCTGGGCGGCAGCGGCAGCATCTCCAACACGGTGACGATCGCCACCACCACGCCCGAGATCGCCGGCGGCGCCGCCAACAACACCGCGACGCAGGCCACCGCCGTCATCTCGCCGGCCTACGACCTGATCGTCAACAAGGC
Organism: Mitsuaria sp. TWR114; assembly: GCF_007997345.1. Taxonomy (NCBI): domain Bacteria; kingdom Pseudomonadati; phylum Pseudomonadota; class Betaproteobacteria; order Burkholderiales; family Sphaerotilaceae; genus Roseateles; species Mitsuaria sp. TWR114. Next base: position 922 of record NZ_VOSR01000881.1, on the reverse strand, counting down.
CGACGACGTGGACCCGGTCAACGTCGGCGACAACGTCACCTACACGCTCACGGTCACCAACAACGGCGCCTCGACGGCCGAGAACGTCGTCCTCACCGACACCCTGCCGTCGACGGCGGGCGCACCGACCTTCGTGGGCCTGGTGACGCCGCTGCCCGCGGGCGTGAGCTGCAACACCGCCGGCGTCACCGTCGGCGTGGCCGGCGGCAGCATCAGCTGCACCATCGCCAGCCTGGGCGGCACCGGCGGCGGCGCGACCGGGGAGGGCAGCTCCGTCCAGGTGCGCGTGCGGCTGCAGGGCGCCGAGAAGGGCACCTACACCAACGCGGCCTCGGTGCGCTTCGCCAACGCGGCGCAGGACGCCTTCGATCCGCAGGCCAACAACAGCGCGTCGGAGCCGACCACCTTCCGCTACAAGGCCGACGTGCAGGCCGTGGACAAGGCGGCCGTCATCAGCGGCACCACCACGCCGCTGGCCACCGTCGCGCAGGGCCAGGCCTTCGACTGGCTGGTCCACGTGCGCAACAACGGCCCGCAGGCGGCCGAAATCACGCAGGTCGCCGACACGCTGCCCGCGGGGCTGCAGCTCGCCGGCACGCCGGTTCTCACCGTGACCGCCGGCAGCTTCACCCCCGCGGCGCCGACCTGCACCGGCAGCGCCGGCGGCACCAGCACGAGCTGCGCGATCGCGAGCATGCCCTCCGGCGGCGCGGCGACGCTGCGCATCCCGGTGCTGGTGATCGGCACGCCGGCCAACGGCACGGTGCTGAGCAACACCGCCACCATCGTGACGACGGGCTCGGGCGATACCGACGGTGGCGCCGTGCCCAACGCGGGCAACAACTTCGCCACTGGCACGATCACCGTGCAGACCGCGACCCTGTCGGGCCGCGTCTATGACGACCTGAACGGCAACGGCCAG
>NZ_VOSR01000880.1:0-1100 GCF_007997345.1 Mitsuaria sp. TWR114 | reverse complement strand
ACGCCCGAGGGTGCTCACAACGCCTTCAAGAACACCACCAGGTCCTTCTTCTCCTGCTCGGTGAGCTGGGTCTCCAGCACCAGGTTGAAGAACTCCACCGAGTCCTCCAGCGTCAGCAGCCGGCCATCGTGCAGGTAGGGCGGCGAGTCCTTGATGCCGCGCAGCGGGAAGGTCTTGATCGGGCCATCCATGTTGGCCATGCGCCCATTGATCATCCTCGGCTTGAAGAAGCGCTCGGTCCGCAGGTTGTGCATCAGGTTGTCCGTGTAGTACGGCGGCGCGTGGCAGCTCGCGCAGGTCGCCTTGCCGAAGAACAGCTGCTGTCCGCGCAGTTCCTGCTGTGACGCCTTCCTCGGATCAAGCTTGCCGTCGATGCCCAGCTTCGGCGCCGGCGGGAAGTCCAGCAGGGCCTGGAACTCCGCCATGAAGTGCACCTGGCTGCCGCGCTCCAGCACGTTCACGCCCTTCTTCGTCGCGATCACCGGATCGCCGTCGAAGTAGGCGGCGCGTTGCTCGAACTCGGTGAAGTCCTCCACCGTCTTCAAGGCCCGCTGCGAGCCGAACAGCCGCTGGATGTTGACCCCGCGCAGCGTCGGCGTGTCGATCCGGTGCCGGAACGGCTGCGGTCGGATGTCGCCGACCAGGTGCGTCGACGCGTTCGTGTGGCCGTTGGCATGACAGTCCAAGCACGCCACGCCGCGGCTGGGCTTCAGCGTGCGCCGGTCGTCGGTCTGGTTGAACTGCTGCTGCGGGAACGGCGTCACCAGCAGCCGCACGCCTTCCAGCTGCTTCGGGTTCAGCACGCCGTTGAACAGCCGGAAGTAGTTGTTGATCGTCACCAGCTCGCCCTTGGACACGTCGCCCAGGTCGGGCCGCGTCGTCAGGAAGATCGGCGCCGGAAACTCCGGCAGGAAATGGTCGGGCAGGTCGTAGTCCAGATCGAAGCGCGTCAGGTCGCGATCGATCTCCTGGCGCCGGATCTCGTCTATGTGGAACTTCGGGAAGACCATCCCGCCCTCGGGATGGTTCGGATGCGGCAGGGGCAGGAAACCCTTGGGGAAGAGGTCCTTGGCCTTGATGTCGTCCGGGCTCATCGCCGC
>NZ_VOSR01000088.1:0-8447 GCF_007997345.1 Mitsuaria sp. TWR114 | reverse complement strand
GCCGGCGGCCTCGGCCTCGCGGCGCAGGTTGGCCTTGGCCCATTCGTTGTCCGCCAGCAGCCACAGCACCGAGTTCGGCACCCCGTGCAGGATGCGCATCCAGGCGCCGAACATCTCGGCGTTCATCTTGTGGTTGTTGTTGAACGAGCAGAAGACGAAGGCGTCCTCGGGCAGCTCGTACTGGGCCCGGGTCGGATCGGCGCCGACCTCGCGCTGGCGGTCGCTGACCTGGTAGCAGTGCGGCAGGTAGATGGGCTTTTCGGAGCAGTACGGCAGGTATTCGGGCGGCATCACGAAGCGATCCGCGATGATCCAGTCCACACCGGGCAGCAGCGAGGTCGCCGGCAGGCCCAGGTAGCTGACCTGCACCGGCGCCGGCCGGTGGGCCAGGATGTTGGGCCGGGCGCCGCTGGTCAGGCCCTGCAGGTCGACCAGCACGTCGATGCCGGCCTGGGCGATCAGCTTGGCGGCGGTGGCATCGTCCATCGCGTTCAGGCGCCAGACCTTGTCCATCGACATCAGCAGCCGCTTGCGCAGCGCGGTGCCGTCCTCGCGGCTCCAGTCGAAGGCATGGATCTCGAATTTCTCGCGGTCGTGCAGCGCGTAGAGCTCGGCGGTGAGCAGGCCCACCGCGTGCATGCACAGGTCGCCGGAGAGGTAGCCGATCTTGATCTTCCCCTGCTGGCGGGCGGCGACCGAGACCGGATGCTTCCAGAGCGCTTCCTTCTGCTTCGTCACCTTCTCGTGGACGAAGCGCTGGGCGGCGCCCATCTGCAGCGCGGGATCGTCGGTGGCGCTCAGCGTGGCCAGCAGCGAGGTCGCGATCAGCAGCCTGTTGTGGGTCACCTCGCCGAAGGGCTGGTAGACCGGCCACTTGCACTGCTTCTGGCGGATGTGGACGTAATGCTGCATCACGTCCGTTTGTTCGGGATTGAGGGTGAGGCTGCGGACCATCAGCGCCTCGGACTCCTCGTAGCGCCGCTGCAGCTCGAGCAGCCGGGCGGCGTTGTTGAAGGCGTGAGTGCGCAGGCCGTCGGTGTCCGCGCCCAGGGCCTCCATCGGGCCGGTGGCGTCGTAGACCGCCTGCCAGGCGGCCAGCGCCTCGTCGACGCGGCCCAGGTGCTCCAGCTGATGGCCCAGATTCAGGCGCGCCTGGGCGAAGCCCGGGCTGATCGCCAGCGCCTGGCGGTAGACCTGCTCGGCGCGCTCATGCTGCTGGATGTTGCCCAGCACGGTGCCCCAGTTGTAGAGCGCCACCAGGCGGGCCGCCGGCGGCTGGCCCTCGTGCGCCAGCCAGGTCTCGTACAGGTGGGCGGCGGCGTCGCCGAGCTGCTGGGTCTGGAGGAAGTTGCCGCGATCCATCAGCTCCGGCAGCGGGAGCGAGCCCTCGCGGGCGCGGATCAGCAGCTGCTCCCATTCCTGGGCCAGGTGGGCGGGAACGCTCAAGTTCGGCATGCTGGGGCGGGCGATGTCCATGGGATCGGGCTTTCGGGGCACGGTGGGACGGCCTGGCGGACACGGCCGGACGAGCCGGCGCGGGCCCTGAGGCCGCCTGTACGGATTGTGTCCGCGCGTTCCCGGGGGAATCCCGGCAAATGGACGGTGCCGACCGTCCATTTCCCTGCCTGGAAGCTCCCGCCCTGGGCGCGCCGCGGACACCGGCGACCCGCCCATCTGGCCCGTTATCGGCCGCCGGAGCGAGAACTTGAGCACGATTTGCAGGCCCCGTCACCGCCTTATCCAGGCTTCGAGGGACAAGGCGGACTTCCACAATCGCCCCGCGATCCTGGCCTCGAAGCCGGGACGCCGCGCGATGAGCAGGCCCGGAAAGGGACGTCGAGGGACGCGCGTTCGATCCACCACGCCAAGAAGAACGCAGCATGAAGGCGATACGGAGCCAGTCGGGTTGGGATGAGATCGTCGAGGAGGCGCAAGCCGTCGAGCTCGACGACCTGGAGACACGGGCGGCCGACGACCCGAGCGGGCTGGCACCGGCCAGCCGCCTGGGCGGCACCGGCGGCGCGGCGATGAACGACGCGCCGGTCCGGCGGCGCAACGGGGATTCGATCTTCCTGAGCCTGATGCGGCTGTGGCCCGGCGAAGGTCGCCGGCCCCAGGCGAGCGCCCGGGCGATGGCCAAGCTGCGGACGGCGTTCCGGGCCAGCGTCGCGGACCTGGCCGACGAGGCCGATGCCCCGGCGCTGGAGCGGGTAAACGCCCTGCGCCGCCACATCGTCCATGCGCGGCATCCGCAGGACCTGTGGCACCTGCGGACGGCGATCTATACGGAAGTGGCGCGGGCCTTCAACCAGGCGGAAGCCGAGGCCCGGCTGCTGATGCTCAACCGGCAGCTCGAGCAGGGAAAGAGCCTGCTGCGGAGACTGCTCGGCTGACCCTTACTTCGGCTGTCCCAGGAAATCCATCTTCCCCAGCGGCACGCCGGCATGACGCAGCAGCGCGTACAGCGTCGTCGCGTGGAAGTAGAAGTTGGGCAGGTTGAAGAAGCGCGCGAAGTCCTGGCCCTGGAACTGCAGCGGCTCCTTGTCGCGGCGCGGCACGCTGACCGAGCGCGTCTCCGAGCCGTTGATCTGCTCGGCGCTGACGGTCTTGAGGAAGTCGCGCGTCTTCTGGATGCGCTGCAGCAGTTCCTCCAGCGAGGCCTCGGTGTCGGGCCAGCTCGGCACCTCGATGCCGGCCAGGCGGGCGGCGCCGCTCTTGGCCGCGTCACTGGCGATCTGGACCTGGCGCGGCAGCGGCAGCATGTCCGGCGCCAGCCGCAGGGTCAGGTAGACGGACTCGTCGAAGCCCTTGGCGATGGCGTGATCACGCGCGGTGCGGATCCAGGTCTGCATGTTGGCCAGCATGCGATCGAACACCGGCACGGTCGCGGCGTACATGTCCATGAAGATCTCCTCGTCTTGGAAGCGGTTGGGATGCGAAGCGGGCGCGATGCTAGTGCCTGTTCCGATCTGTTGCACGACGCTCGCCCAATGGCCTTGGGCCGGCCGTTTCAGGCGAGTAGGATCGGTGCCCGCACGCCTATGAACATCATCATCCTCGACGACTACCAGGACGCCGTGCGCAAGCTGCCTTGCGCCGCCAAGCTGGACGCGCTGAACGCCAAGGTCTTCACCAACACCGTCAAGGGGATCGGCCAGCTGTCGATCCGGCTGCGGGATGCGGAAGTCCTGGTAACGATCCGCGAACGCACCCACTTCTCGCGCCAACTGCTGGAAAAGCTGCCCAAGCTGAAGCTGATCTCGCAGACCGGCCGGGTCGGCAAGCACATCGACCTGGACGCCTGCTCGCGGCTGGGCATCGCGGTGGCCGAGGGCGGCGGCTCGCCAATCGCCCCCGCGGAACTGACCTGGGCGCTGATCATGGCCGCCATGCGCCGCCTGCCGCAGTACATCGCCACGCTCAAGCACGGCGTGTGGCAGCAGTCGGGGCTGAAATCGGGCTCGATGCCGCCCAACTTCGGCCTGGGCATGGTGCTGCGCGGCAAGACGCTGGGCATCTGGGGCTACGGCAAGATCGGCCAGCTGGTCGCCGGCTACGGCAAGGCCTTCGGCATGCAGGTGCTGGTCTGGGGCAGCGAGGCCTCCCGGCTGCGCGCCCAGGCCGACGGCCACCAGGCGGCCGACAGCCGCGAGGCCTTCTTCGAGCAGGCCGACGTGCTGTCGATGCACCTGCGGCTATCGGACGAGACCCACGGCATCGTCACCGGCGAGGACCTGGCGCGGATGAAGCCGACCGCGCTGTTCGTCAACACCTCGCGCGCGGAACTGGTCGCCGATGGCGCGCTGGTGTCCGGCCTGAACCGCGGCCGCCCCGGCATGGCCGCCGTCGACGTGTTCGAGTCCGAACCCATCCTGCAGGGTCACCCGCTGCTGCGGCTGGAGAACGCGGTGTGCACGCCGCACATCGGCTACGTCGAGCAGGACAGCTACCAGATGTACTTCGACGCCGCCTTCGACAACGTCCTGAATTACATGGCGGGCAAGCCGACCAACATCGTCAATCCGGATGCGCTGAAGGTGCACCGGTGAGCGGGCCCGACGGCCGCGCCGCCGCGGACCGCGAGGGCGGCGACGCGGCACCGGTCGCGCTGGCGCGGCCCCGCTCCCTCTCCCATCTGTTCTGGGCCTTCAGCTGGTTGGCGCTGCAGGGCTTCGGCGGCGTGCTGGCGGTGGCGCAGCGGGAACTGGTCGAGCGGCTGAACTGGATGTCGCGCGAGGAATTCGTCGAGACGCTGGCGGTGGCGCAGGTGCTGCCCGGGCCGAACGTCGTGAACATCTCGCTGATGATCGGCGACCGCTTCTTCGGCCTGCGCGGCGCGCTGGTGGCGCTGGCCGGGATGATGACCTTCCCGGCCGTGATCGTGCTGGTGCTGGCGGCGCTGTCGACGACCTGGCTGGCATCGCCGCGGATGACCGGCGCGCTGCGCGGCATGGGCGCGGTGTCGGCCGGGCTGATCCTGGCCACCGGCTTCAAGCTGCTGCCGTCGCTGAAGAAGAACCCGGTCGGCCTGATGCCGGGACTGGCCCTGGCGGCGCTGGTGTTCGGCGCGACGGTCTGGCTCAAGCTGCCGCTGTTCTGGATCGTGCTGAGCGTCGGTGGCCTGGGCATGACGCTGGCGCTGATCGCGCTCAAGCGCAGCCGCGCCGGAGCCCGCCCATGAGTCCGGCGCTCAGCCAGATGCTGATGGGGACGCTGAGCTGGCCCGAGCTCGGCGCGCTGATGCTGCATTTCCTGATGCTGTCGCTGCTGTCGATCGGCGGCGCGATCACGACGGCGCCCGACATGCACCGCTACCTGGTGGACGAGCGCCACTGGCTGACGGACCAGAGCTTCACCAGCTCCATCGCGCTGGCGCAGGCCGCGCCGGGGCCGAACATCCTGTTCGTCGCGGTGCTGGGCCTCAACGTGTCGGGGCTGCTCGGCGCGACGGCGGCGATGGCCGGCATCCTGCTGCCGTCGACGACCCTGGTCGTCGCGGCCACCCGCTGGGCGCGCAACAACCGCGAGCACCTGGGCGTGCGCGCCTTCACCGTCGGCATGGCGCCGCTGACGCTGGGCCTGATGATCGCGACCGGCTGGCTGCTCGCGGCGCCCTACCTGGTCGAGCCCGGCCATCGCTGGGCGACGCTGGCGATGATCGTCGCCACCGTGGTCCTGACGATGCGGACGAAGATCGGCATCGTGTGGCTGGTGCTCGGCGGCGGGGTGCTGGGCGCGCTGGGCGTCGTCTAGGCCGCGGCCATCGATCGCGCGCTCGCGCCCCTCCTCTTCCCCAATTGCTCCTCATGCGCCTCTCTCCCGTTCAAGTCGTCGCCGGCGTCGCCGCCGTGGTCCTCGCCATCGCCGGGCTGGTCCTCGCGACCCGCTTGCGCGAAGCCGCCGTGGACATGCTGTCGGCCCCGCGCCACCGTGCGCCCGCGATGAGCGTCCAGGCGCCGCCGCAGCCCGATGCCAAGGCCTCGCCCGCCGGCGTGCGGGTGATCCCCATCGGCGTCGCCCCGGCGAATCCGACGAATGCGGCGAATCCGGCCAGTTCGCCGCAGGCGGCCCGACCGGGCGGTCGCTGAGGCAGCCGCCCCCGACACCGCCTCGCGTCCTACGCGCACACGCGCCCCAGGCCGACCTCGTCGCCGCACGCGCGGGCCTAGGCTCGCCGCATGGGATTGCACCGACTCCTCGGCCGCCTGGCGATGGCGCCCTTCGCCAAGGCCCTGCCGGCGATGGGCGACACCGAACGCGCCGCGCTCGAGGCCGGCACCGTCGGCTTCGAGGGCCAGCTCTTCGCCGGACAGCCTGATTTCGACGCGCTGATCGCGCGCGGCCCCAACCGCCTCACCGAGGAGGAACGCCGCTTCCTGGACGAGGAGGTCGGCACGCTGGTCGGCATGCTCGACGACCACGCCATCGACGAGGCCGGCGACCTGCCACCGCAGGTGTGGCAGTACCTGCGCGAGCACCGCTTCTTCGGAATGATCATTCGAAGGCATTCGGCGGGCTGGGCTTCGGCCACTACGCCCACGCGGAAGTCGTGACCCGCATCGCGACCGTCAACACCGCCTGCGCGGTGACGGTGATGGTGCCGAACTCGCTGGGACCGGCCGAGCTGCTGCTGCGCTACGGCACGCCGGCCCAGCAGCAGCACTACCTGCCGCGTCTGGCCGACGGGCGGGAGCTGCCCTGCTTCGGGCTGACCTCGCCGTATGCCGGCTCGGACGCCGCGTCCATCCCCGACCGCGGCGTGCTCACCGAGCGCCTGGTCGACGGCCGGCCGGTGCGCGGCTTCAGCGTGCGATTCGACAAGCGCTACATCACTCTGGCGCCTGTGGCCAGCGTCGTGGGGCTGGCCTTCCAGGCGGTGGATCCGTCGCGCCCCGAGGGGCAACAGGCACTGGGCATCACCTGCGCGCTGCTGCCGGTGCCCACGCCGGGCATGGAGATCGGCCGCCGCCACCGGCCGATGGATTCGGCCTTCATGAACGGTCCGATCCGCGGCGAGGACGTGTTCGTGCCGATGGACTGGGTGATCGGCGGCGAAGCGCGCGTCGGCCAGGGCTGGCGCATGTTGATGGAATGCCTGGCCGCCGGTCGGGCCATCTCGCTGCCGGCGTTGGGCGCGGCGATGCAGCAGACGGCGCTGTTCGTGGTCAACGGCTACGGCCAGGTGCGCGAGCAGTTCGGCCTGCCCATCGGACGATTCCACGCGATCGCCGGCATCACCGCGCAGATGGCCGCGCGGCTCTACGCCACCGATGCCGCGCGCCGCTACACCGCGGCGGCGCTGGATGACGGCGAGCGGCCCAGCGTCGCCAGCGCCATCCTCAAGGTGCAGCTCACCGAGGCGGGCCGCCGCGCGGTCAACGACGGGATGGACGTGCTCGGCGGCAAGGGCATCATCGCCGGGCCGCGCAACCTGCTGGGCGTGGCCTATCGGCATGCGCCGATCGCCATCACGGTGGAAGGCGCCAACCTGCTGTCGCGGGCGCTGATCATCTTCGGCCAGGGTGCGACGCGCTGCCACCCGTTCGTGCTGGAGGAGATGGCGGCCGTGCAGGCGCAGGAGCCGGAGCGGCTGGGCCGAGCGCTGGTCGGTCATGTCGGCCATGTGATGCGCAATCTCTGGCGCAGCCTGGCACATGCGCCGCTGCGCGGCGAGCCGCCCGCCGACCTGCGCGCCGAGGCGCGCCTCATCACCTCGCTGTCCGCCCGCTACGCGCTCACGGCCGATCTGGCCATGGGGCTGCTGGACGGCAAGCTCAAGCGCATGGAGCTGCTGTCGGCCCGGCTGGGGGACGTGCTCGCCGGCCTCTACCTCGCGGCCGCCTGCGTGTGGCGCTACGAAGTCGAGAACGACCCGGCGATGCTGCCGGTCGCGCGGGCGGCGATCCGCCTGCAGCTGCACGAGACCGCGACGCTGCTGCGCGAGCTTTACGCCAACCTGCCCTCCGCGGCGCTGCGTGCGGTGGCGCCGCTGATCCTGCACGGCACCGGCCACCTGGCGCCGCTGCGCGACCGCGAGGCCATCGCGCTGGCCGATGCGCTACGCACGCAACCCGCGCTGATGCGCCGCCTGTGCCCCGACGTCTCGCGCCCGATGCGCGGCGGCCTGCTCGACCTGATGCGGGCGCTCGAGGCGGCGGACCAGCTCGGCGACGAAGTGCCCGAACTCAACAAGGCGCTGCGCCGCGCGGGATCGCTGGAAGCGGTGGCGAAGGGGGCGCGTGATCCCGAGGCGGCGCTGGCCTACCTCCAGGCGGCCGAGCAGGTGATTCGCGTGGACGAGGACTAGACGGGCGCGCCCGTGGCGATCCAGCGCGGTGCGCCCCTTCCTCGGATGCACGGTCGGATAGGATCCGACGCTCCAAGAGAAAGCCCGGGGAGTCACGCCGATGAAGTTCAGCCACACCACGCCGATCCTGCGCATCTTCGACGAGGCCAAGGCGCTGGAGTTCTACGTGCAGTTCCTCGGCTTTCAGGTCGATTGGGACCACCGCTTCGAGCCGGGGCTGCCGCTCTACCTGCAGGTGTCCCGGGACGGCTGTGTGCTGCACCTCTCGGAACATCACGGCGACGCCTGCCCCGGTGCGGCACTGCGCATCCAGACGGACGACATCGAGGCCTTCCACGCGGAACTGATCGGCCGGCGTTATGGGTACGCCCGTCCCGGGCTGGAAGAGACGCCCTGGGGATCCAAGGACGTCTCGGTGACCGATCCCTTCGGGAATCGGCTGACCTTCACCAATGCCATCAGCACCTAGGGCGCCCTGCGGTCAGATCAGGCGGCTGCCACCGCCTGGGCCGCGGCCGCCCATCGCGCCGGGAAGTCCGCATGCCGCAGCGCTGGCGAGACTGCCAGCACCGTGACATCCACCAGGCCGTGGACGACGAACGGGTCGCTGGCCATCAGCGCGTCCAGCGCGGCGCGGTCC
>NZ_VOSR01000879.1:0-2176 GCF_007997345.1 Mitsuaria sp. TWR114 | reverse complement strand
GCCGAGGTCTATGCGCTCAAGCTCTCGCTCGAATGGGTGGGGTCGTCGGCCGATGTCGACATCCCGCTGGCGCCGGACGTGCGCCGCTACTACGTCGCCGGCAGCCCGCATGGCGGCGGGGCGGGCGGCTTTCGGCACGCCGGCGGGACGACACCGTTCAGCTGTCCGGGCAACCAGTTCGGGCAGGCGACGCTGGCGCCGAACCCGGTGCCGCATCGCGAGCTGCGCAACCTGCTGAGCGCGGCGATGCGCGACTGGGTGCTCAAGGGAACGCCGCCGCCGCCGAGCCGCTATCCGACGCTGGCGCGCGGCGAGCTGGTCGATCCGACGCGCGAGGCCATGGGCTTTCCGCCCGGCGTGCCGGGTATTCCGGACAGCGTCTTCAGGCCCGAGAACTTCGTGTTCCCGGTCTTCGATTACGACTGGGGGCCGGGCTTCGATCGCGTCGAAGCCGCGGGCGTGCCGGATCGCATCCCGCCGACGATCCGCCGCGTGCTGCCGGCCAAGGTGCCGCGGGTCGACGCCGACGGCAACGAGGTCGGCGGCGTGCCGACCGTGCTGACGATGGCGCCGCTGGGCACCTACCTGGGCTGGAACATCACGGCCAACGGCATCCACGCCGGCCAGGTGTGCAACTACGCCGGCGGCTACGTGCCGTTCGCGCGCACCCGCACCGAGCGCGAGGCCAACGGCGATCCGCGCCTGTCATTGGAGGAGCGCTACGGCGATCACACCGGTTATGTCGCGGCTGTGCGGAAGGCCGCGGACCGCGCGGTGGCGCAAGGCTTCCTGCTGAAGGCTGATCGTGAGCGGCTGTTGAAGGAGGCGGCGGGCAGCGACGTGCTGCGGTGAGGCCGCTCACCAAGCCATCGAGGCCCCTCTCCCGCAGCGCGGGAGCGCGCGAGAGGGGGGTGGGGGCGAGGGGTCCCCGCGGTCAGACCCCTCAGCGAGCCGCGGTCTGCGCGGGCGCCTCGCCGTCGATGCCGCCCGCCAGCGCCTTGTAGACGCCCACCAGCGAGGTCGCGGCTGCCGTCTGCGACTGCGCCAGCTGGTTGCGCGCGGTCAGCAGTTCCCGCTCGGCGTCGAGCACCGCCAGGAAGTCGCTGATGCCGACCTTGAAGCGCTCGCGCGCGATGTTGGCGGCGCGCTCCGCCGACACGGCCGCGTCGAACAGCGCCTGCGCCTGCTGCTGGCTGCGGTTGTAGGTCACCAGCGCGCCCTCGGTCTCCTCCAGCGCGGCGAGCACGGTGCGCTCGTAGCTGGCGAAGGCCGCATCGTTGCGCGCATCCGCCGCCGCGATCTGCGCGCGGATGCGGCCGAAGTCGAGCAGGTTCCACACCAGCTGCGCGCCCAGGTTGTACGCATAAGCCGGCCCATCGTTGAGGTCGCCGATGCGCGAGGCGTTCTGCCCGATCGTGCCGCCCAGCGTGACGCGCGGGAACATCGCCGAACGCGCCACGCCCACGCGCGCCGCCGCGGCCGCCACCTGCGCCTCGGCCGCGCGCACGTCGGGGCGGCGGCGCAGCAGGTCCTCGGGCGTGCCGATGCGGTCCAGCGCGATCGTCTTCAGGCCCGGCAACGGCTTGACGTCCGACAGTTCCACGTCCAGCGCCGTCGGCGGCTGGCCGGTCAGCACCGCCAGGCGATAGCGCGTGCGCGCCAGCGCCATCTCCAGCGCCGGGATCGTCGCGGCCGTGCTCTGGACCAGCGCACGGGCGCGCTCGGTGTCGAAGCCGGTGCCCCGGCCCGCCTCCTGGCGGCCAGCCACCAGCTTCAGCGCGCCCTGCTGCGTGTCCAGCGACTGCTGGGCCACGCGCAGCTGCTCCTGCAGGCCGCGCAGCTCGAAGTAGTTGCGCGCCACTTCCGCGGCGACGCTGACCTGCGCCGACCGCAGGCCCGCCTCGCCGGCCAGCAGGTCGGCCGCGGCCGCCCGGCGTTCGTCGGACAGGCGACCGAAGAGATCGGCCTCCCAGCGCACGTCGAAGCCGACCGAGAACGCGTTGTTGGTCTGCGGGTTGCCTTGATAGTCCGGCGCCCGCACCCGCGCCGCGCCGGCGTTCAGGTCCACCGTCGGGAACAGCTGCGCATCGGCGAAGCGCGACAGCGCCCGGGCCTCGCGCAGGTTGGCCGAGGCCACGCGCAGGTCGGTGTTGGCCTGCAGCGCGCGCTGCACCAG
>NZ_VOSR01000878.1:0-505 GCF_007997345.1 Mitsuaria sp. TWR114 | reverse complement strand
TCGCCGAGCGCGCTCAGCACCGCCGCCCCGTGTTCATCGGACTTGCCGACCACGCGCGGACGCTGCGCGTCGGGCAGGTGATAGAGCAGCTCCTTGATCTGGCGCTCGACGACCGGCGCCTTCTCCTCGATCACCAGCATGTCGGTCAGGCCCTGCGCGAACTCGCGGATGCGCGTCGGCTCCAGCGGATAGACCAGGCCGACCTTGTAGACGCGCACGCCGCCGCGGCCAGCGCGTTCGGGTCCAGGTCCAGGCGGCGCAGCACTTCCATGAAGTCGTAATGCGCCTTGCCCACGGTCACGATGCCCAGCGACGCGCGCGGGCTCACCACGATGTGCTTGTCGATCGAATTGATCTTCGCGAACGCCAGCACCGCGTCGATCTTGTGCGCCAGGCGCGACTCCAGCTCCAGCGACGGCAGGTCCACCGAGCGGATGTGCAGGTCGGTTGGCGGCGTGTGGTCGACCGGCAGTTCGAAGTCCAGCGGCACCGCGTCCAGGTCGAC